>JANMPK010000240.1:0-11910 GCA_031369825.1 Sphingomonadales bacterium | reverse complement strand
CTTTAAGGTTGAAGGCGGCTGTTTGGCAAACCCTCCTTCGACATGCTCAGGACAGGCTAGCCAGAGGGGCGGTTGACGATTTAAGACCTGAGTTTCGCAAAGCAAATCCTACATTGCAAGTCGCAAATTAAGCCGCCAGCTTCAGCCGTTCCAGCTCCTGCGCGAATTCAAAACGCAATTGATTGGCCTCATCCTCGGGCAACCAGTTCGCCATTTGCGGAAAGACAATCCGCCACATGCCGGCCTTGCGGCTATCCCACGGCATCCGCTCAGCATTTTTCGCAGTAGCGAGCAGATCGTAGAGCTTGCGGCGCACCCGTTCTGGGTCTGGTTCGGCGCTGACGGCTTGCGGATGCGGGATTCGGCCTTCGGAATCCCCGAACAAACTACCCTGACCATATCCGAACAAATCAGTCATCGTCTGCTTCTGCATCCTCTTGCTGTGGCGCGGGGGAATCCCAATTCCTCACGCGTCAAAGTATGCGCGAGTGTATCGTCCAAAACAAGGTCGGCTGAGTCAAACCAGTTGATAAGTTCGGCGATCCTTAGCCTTTTGCGCGTTCCGATTTATCATCTCAGGTTGCCATTGCGGTAACGTCGTCTAGTGCTACTTATTGAGAAATTAGTCTTCGCAATGTTCGTGTTTTGATCTACAAATAACCTGTGTACCGAATTGAATGAAACTGGCGGGTAAGGCAATGGCTTTAGACTTCTGCAAATTGCGAGATCGGTGCGGACTGGAGCTCGCCGATGTGGCGTCGGAATTTGGTGAGCCGCTGGATGCTGTTTCCCGTTGGGAAAATGGTGAGGTTCTGCCGCCCGACCGGGTTTTGCGTTCGCTTTCGATCATGGCTGATTTTTCACCCAGACTGGCCGAAATTCCCGGAGGCGTAGCGATATTGGAGCGCGCCGACGTATTGCCGCGCGTCGAACCTGCCACGCCGAGGCAGCGGAAATCGCAACTCGGCCAGTTTATGACCCCGCCGCGCGTTGCCGATTTCATGGCTTCGCTGTTCACCCTTCCCCAGTCGGGAGCCATGCGGTTGCTAGATGCGGGTGCCGGACAAGGGGCTTTGACCAACGCGTTCGTTGAACAGTCTCAGGGATTGCCGGGGGATCGTACTATCTGCGCTACGGCCTTCGAGTTTGACGAAGAGATTTTGCCCGCGTTGCACGCCACCCTTGTCGCGCTCCGCACCGGCGCCGATTGCGAACTGATCGAAGGCGATTTTATCGAGGAGGCGACAAACCGCATCTGCCTTGGCAAAGGCGCGCGATACACCCACGCCATTCTCAACCCGCCCTACAAGAAAATTGGCAACGACTCGAAGCACCGGGCGCTGCTCCGCGCGGCAGGGCTGGAAACGGTCAATCTCTATACCGGCTTTGTCGGCCTGGCGCTTGAACTGCTCGAACCGGGCGGCGAACTTGTCGCGATCATCCCGCGCAGCTTTTGCAACGGCCCCTATTACCAGCCCTTCCGCCGCTTCATCCTAAGGCGCGCGGCGATCCGGCACATCCATTTGTTCGACGCCCGCAACAAGGCGTTCAAGGACGATGGCGTCCTGCAGGAAAACATCATCATCAAGCTGACGCGCAGCGGCGAACAGGGGGGCGTCACGGTCTCGACATCGCGCGACGACAGCTTTGCCGATAATGAGGAAAAGCTCCACGCCTTCGCGCGGATCGTCTTTCCCGACGATGCCGATCAGTTCATCCACATCCCGACCGGCGATGATGAGCAACTATTGGAGCGCGCCAGCTTCGGCTATAGCCTTGCCGATTTGGGGCTGACCGTCTCCACCGGCCCGGTCGTCGATTTCAGGCTGCGCGAGGATTTGCGGGCTGACCCCGAGACCGGAACTGTTCCTTTGCTCTATCCCGGCCATTTCAACGGCACCGGCCTGCAATGGCCCAAGCCGGGTTTCAAGAAACCTAATGCCATCCGTGACACGGTGGTGACGCGCAAATGGCTCTATCCCAACGGATTTTATGCTGTTGTGCGGCGCTTTTCATCGAAGGAGGAGCGCCGGCGCATTATCGCCAATGTGATCGACCCCGCGCGCCTACCAGCGGCGATGATCGGGATCGAAAACCATCTCAACGTCTTCCACACCAAGCGCCAGCCCATATCCGAAGATCTGGCACACGGGCTTTCCGCCTATTTGAACGCCACCGCCGTCGATACCTATTTCCGCCGCTTCAACGGGCATACGCAGGTTAATGCGACCGACCTTCGCGCGATGCGTTATCCCAGCCGGGAGGCACTGATTACGCTTGGCCAATGGGCGAAGGGCCGCGCCAGTGTGTCGCAGGACGAGATTGACGAAAGAGTGAATTGCCTTTGATCGACCATCCTAAAATTGCCGCTGCCCGACAAATTCTGATCGATTTAGGGTTGCCCAATGCGCAGCAGAATGACCGGTCGGCGCTTACCCTCTTGGCGTTACTCGATTTACAGCCTGACAAGGATTGGAAACAAGCAGGCGCCCCACTGGTCGGCATTACACCCATAATGAAATGGGTACACTCACACTACAAAAAGAAGTACGAACCAAATACCCGAGAGAACTTTCGACGTCAAACCATGCACCAGTTCGTTCTGGCAGGGATCGCGCTTTACAATCCCGATGATCCGGCCCGCCCGGTGAATAGCCCGCGCGCAGTCTATCAGGTATCGCCCAATGCGCTCGCGCTGTTCAAAACCTATGGCAAGGCGGGATGGGCGAAGCGGCTTGCCGCCTATCAGGGCGACGTAAAGACGCTGACCGCCAAATACGCACGCAGCCGAGAGATGGAGCGGATTCCCGTCCAGCTTGCCGATGGCACCGAAATCCGCCTCAGTCCCGGCGAGCACAGCGCCCTGATCCGCGACATCATCGACGAATTCGCACCCCGCTTCGCGCCGGGAAGCATCCTGATCTATGCGGGCGATACCGGTGAGAAGATGGGCTATTTCGACTGCGAGCGGCTGGCGGCACTGGGCGTCTCGGTCGATCATCACGGCAAGATGCCCGATGTGGTGATCCACGATGTCAAGCGGAACTGGCTGTTGCTGATCGAATCCGTCACCAGCCACGGCCCGGTCGATGGCAAGCGCTACCACGAGCTGATGGAGCTATTCGCCGGATCAACCGCCGGTCTGGTCTACGTCACGGCCTTTCCGACCCGCGCCGTCATGGCGCGTTACCTTGCCGTCATCGCATGGGAATCCGAAGTCTGGGTTGCCGATGCGCCGACGCATTTGATCCATTTCAACGGGGTACGGTTTTTGGGGCCGTATCAAGAATAGCGATCAAACTTTGATTGCGTCCCGCAGAATTTAATCTACATTAAAATGGTAGACGCTGAGGGGTTCGAACCCACGACCCGCTGATTAAGAGTCAGCTGCTCTACCAACTGAGCTAAGCGTCCCCATTTGGGCGGAGGCAAATGCGCTGCGCCAGTCTGGAAGCAGGGCTTTTGATGGGATTCGCTGGTTTTGTCAAGCTTAGCCTCAGCTAAATTGTCCCCGCTTTGCGCGTTTATGTGAACTGGCCCCGCTTCGCTCCGGGATGGCGCTCGATTGACATTATGATACCGACGCAGATCATCATGGTCAGCATTGATGACCCGCCGTGGCTGATAAACGGCAGTGGGATTCCGGCGACCGGGGCCAGCCCTACGACCATCAACAGGTTAATCATGATGTAGAAAAATATCGTGCAGGTCAGGCCAGCCGCCACCAGCTGTCCGTAGCGGGTCTTGCTGCTAAACGCGACGCCCATGCCCCAACGCATCAGCTGATAATAGAGGAACAGTACTAAGAACCCGCCGATAATGCCCCATTCCTCGGCCATTGTAGCGAACACGAAATCGGTATGGCCTTCGGGTAAATAATCCAGATGGCTCTGTGTGCCTTGGCCAAAGCCTTTGCCAAAAATGCCGCCAGAGCCGATGGCGATTTTCGACTGGGTGATATGATAGCCTGCACCCAGCGGATCGTTTTCCGGGCTGAGGAAAATCAACACCCGGTCCTGCTGATAGGGTTTCATCCCGAAAAAATAGACGAGCGGGGCGAGCACGGCAACGGCACCGCCGCCTGCGAAGAAATAGACCAGCGGCCATCCGGCCATGAACCCGACGACGGCGACGCCAAACACATAGGCAATCGCGGCGTCGAAATCGGGCTGGATAATGACCAATATGCTGGGAATGATCAGGAGAGCAACCACTGGCCAGATCGCGTCAAAACTATAGACTTTGTTGGGCGGCAGACGGTCGAAAAACCACGCAGCGGCCAATATCATCGCGGGTTTCATCAGCTCCGACGGCTGGAGCGTGATCACCCCCAGATTGATCCAGCGCTGGCTACCGCCGCCGACAAAACCCATCAGTTCAACGACAACGAGCAGGACGAGCAGCAATATATAAAGCGGAAAGGTGATGGATTTCCAGAAATCCATTGACAGCCGCGACATGACAATGGCGACCGCGAGCAACACCGCAAACCGCACGACATGCTTGCCCGCCCAAGGCTCCAGACTGCCGCATGCCGCCGAATAGAGCACCGTCGCGCCGAAGCCGACCAAGGCGAGCAGGATGAAGATTACCCGCCACGGCAGGCTGGCGATGGGTGCCGGAACGATACTGTTCATTTTAGGCTGTTCACGTTGTCGGGTCCAGCGGTGGCGGGGCGGCGGACTGGCCCTGATAGGCTGCATATCTCGACGCCATCCGCTGTTCGATATTGCCGCCCCATCCGGCCTCCAGCGCTTCGAGCGATGCCATCGCCTGTTCGCGGTCATACAGGAAGGTCAGCACATCTTTGGCAATAGGGGCGGCTGCGCGGGCGCCGCCAAGTCCGTGTTCGATCACCACTGATGCACCGTAACGCGGATTTTCAACCGGTGCGAAGCAGACAAACAGGCCGTGGTCGCGGTATTTCCACGCGCCAGACTGGCCGCGCTGTGACCCTTCGATCCGCCGGACCTGCGCGGTGCCGGTTTTGCCGCCCATCGTGATGCCAGGAATTTGCAGCTTGCTGCGCGCACCCGTGCCCGCGCTATTGACCACGCGGTCCATGCCGTCGTGAACGACCGCCAGATGCTCGGCGGGAAAGGGCAGGGCGAGCGCCGGCTTGCGTTTCTTCAACAAGATTTGCGGTTGTATATTCAAACCCGAGGCAATCCGCGCCGACATCATCGCCAGCTGAAACGGACTGACCGAAAGATAGCCCTGACCGATGGTCGCATTGAGCGTGTCGGATTCGGTCCAGTCCTGACCATATTTGCGCTTTTTCCATTCGCTATCGGGCACCGTGCCATAGCGTTGCGACGGGAATGGCAGCGGGAATTCCTGCCCCAGCCCGAGCAGCTTTGCCACCGGTGCTATCTTGTCATAACCAATCCGCCGCCCCATCGAATAGAAATAGGTGTTACAGCTTTTCATGATGGCGTTGGGCAGATTCATCGGGCCGTGGCGGCCAAGGCATTTGAACACGCGGTTGCCCAACCGGTAACCGCCACCACAAGATACGGTTTCTTCAGGATCGACGCCGTGCTGTAGCAATGCCAGCGCGACCATTGGCTTCACCGTCGAACCCGGCGGATAAAGCCCCTGCAACGCCTTGTTGAGCATCGGGATATGGTCATCCTCACGCAGCATCTTCCATTCGATACGGCCGATACCGTCGGAAAAGCTGTTCGGATCATAGCACGGCATCGACGCCATCGTCAGAATGTCGCCGGTCAGGCAGTCGAAGATCACCACCGACCCCGACTCGCGACCCAAACGGCGCGCGGCATAATTATGCAGGTCAATGTCGATAGTAAGCTGAACCGGCTTGCCGGGCGTATCGGACCTTGTGGTCAGTTCGCGCACGATCTTACCCCGCGCGGTGACCTCGGTGCGTTTGGCCCCGGGTTCGCCTTGCAGCCCTGCCTCCATCGTTTTTTCAAGACCGTCCTTGCCGACCTTGAAACCCGGGGTGATGAGCAGCGGGTTCTTGTTCTGCTGATATTCCTCGGCCGATACCGTGCCGACATAGCCGACCAAATGGCCGACCGCTGCACCGCTGGGGTAAAAGCGGGAATAGCCCTGACGCGGGCTGATGCCGGGAAGGTCGGGCAAGCGCACGCTGACGGCGGCAAAGCGTTCATAGTCAAGGCCGTCTGCGACCTGCACTGGCTGGAACCCCTGAGCCGTTTTTAACTCGCGTTTGATCCGGTCAACGTCATCGGGGGTAAGCGCCAGCAGGTCGGCCAATGTGGATATCGTCGCGTCCTTATTCACCAGCCGGTCGGGAATTATATCGACGCGGAAATCGGCGCGGTTGGTTGCGATTGGTTTGCCGTAACGGTCAATAAACCACCCGCGGCGCGGCGGGATGATGGTCAGGTTGACGCGGTTGCTTTCGGCCAGCAGCTTGTATTTTTCATTATCTGCAATCGCAATATAAGACATGCGACTAGCAACAACCACACCGATGGCCGCCTGCACCCCGCCGACAAACATGGCTCGGCGGGTGAAGGTGAAATCCAGCTGTCCTGTTGTAACCTGTTTTTCGCCCTTCATGTCGCCAATCGCCAACTGTCCAACCATGCGCATAATCGCACGACCAGTGGATATAGCAATATCGACAGGATAATCTGCGGCAACAAAACAACCGCTTCTGGCGCAGCATAAGCGAGCCCGGCAATGAAAAGACCGACGAGCAACGCAAGCGCGATCAATACCGAAGCAATCAACCAGTCTTGCAAATGGTCGCGCCAGATCGCGCGCGAATCTATCAGCTCAATGGTCACCATAAGAAGCGACCAGATTAGCCCTGCACTCCCAAACGGTTGCCCGCTGAATATGTCATCGAATAGCCCGAACGGCAGCCCCGCCCACATCGGCAGCAACCCGGGTCGCATCAGACGCCACGCTAGAAGCATCATCAAACCCAGCGGCGGCAGCAATGGCTGCGCCAACAAAAACGGCAGCGTGGTGACCATCGACATCAACATTACTGATGCGATAGGGATCGCCAGCATTTTGAGCGTCGATTGCTCGCGGTCGAACCGCGATTCATATTCACGGCCTGGACGCAGAGGTAGGCGGAGCGCGGTCACAACCGGGTTTTTCACTCGGCCACCTCTTCGGTCTTGCCGTCGGGCGCGACCGCTTGCTGGGCTTCGCGGGCAGGGGCCTGATAGCTTTGCAATACAATCGCATAGGGCGTATTCGACGGGTCAGCCATTGGTCGTGCGAGCCCGCCATCGTTGGTTTTTTTCAGGACTCGGGCAAAAGGAATGTTAGGCGGATATAGTCCGCCATTGCCTGATGTGACAATAAGATCGCCTGGTTTGAACGGGCTTTCACCAAGATTGATCGGCTTGATGACGACCATCCCGTTGGCAAGGCCGGTTGCAAATGCAGGCAACCCGTCGCTGGCGCGCATCACAGGGACGAGATTTTCGGCATCGGTAATCAGCAGCACCCGCGCCGTGGTTGGCCCGACCTCTATGATCCGGCCGATCAACCCTTCGGCCCCGCGCACCGGTTGGGCGCTGACGATGCCGTAATTGGAGCCGATGGACAGCGTGGCAACGCGTCTGCTGCTTGATGCGGTCGAACTGATGAGGCGGCCTACGGCGACGGTTTCAGGTGTGTCGTCAACAATATCGAGCAACCGGCGTAGCCGCAGATTTTCGAGCTTTATCGTTTTCGCCTCAATCAGCTTAGTGCGGTTCTTTTTGACTTCGCGGGTTAGCGCGGCGTTCTTCGATGCGGCATCGAAATAGGCTGACATGTTCCCGCCAATATCATTGGTCGTTCGCCGGATGCTGTTGAAGAACTTAGCCACCGGTGCCGTGATCTCCGCTCCGGCGCTGCGCAACGCGTTAAATCCGGTTGGATCGGCAATCGAAATCACCAGCAACAACGCAGCAAACGCCACACCCGCAACCGCAATCACATAGGTTGCAAACAGGCTATATTGCGCTTTGCGGGAGAAACCCGGGCGCCGGTTGGGCGGCGGCGCCATGCTGAAATCCTTATCAGGCTGTCAGCAGGACGCCGCGGAAGATCGGGTCTTCCATGGCCCTGCCAGTGCCGATGGCAACACAGGTTAACGGGTCTTCGGCGACGGTTACTGGCAAGCCTGTTTCATCGCGCAGATATTCGTCGATACCCTGCATCAACGCGCCACCGCCGGTCAGGACGATACCTTGATCGACAATATCTGCGGCAAGTTCTGGCGCAGTGTTTTCAAGCGCGATGCGGACACCTTCCAGGATGGTGCCGATAGGTTCGCTCAAGGCTTCGGCAATCTGGCCCTGGTTGATCGAGATTTCCTTTGGAACACCGTTGACCAGATCGCGGCCCTTGATGTGGATCGTGTGGCCAATGCCGTCGGCTGGCGGACGCGCGGTGCCGAAATCTTTTTTGATCCGTTCAGCGGTTGCTTCACCAATAAGCAAATTGTGGTGACGACGGACATACGAAACGATGGCTTCGTCCATTTTGTCACCGCCAACGCGCACCGAAGTGGTGTAGGCCAGACCGCGTAGCGAAAGCACCGCAACTTCGGTGGTGCCGCCGCCGATATCGACAACCATCGAACCGATCGGTTCGGTGACCGGCATATCGGCACCAATCGCGGCTGCCATCGGCTCTTCAATCAGGAACACTTGGCTGGCACCGGCGTTCGATGCCGCATCGCGGATGGCGCGACGTTCAACCGAGGTTGAACCCGATGGCACGCAGATCACGATTTCTGGATAGCTGAACATCCGGCGCTTGCCGTGGACCTTCTGGATGAAGTATTTGATCATCTGCTCGGCGACGTCGATATCGGCGATCACGCCATCACGCAAAGGACGGATGGCCTCGATGCTGTCGGGGGTCTTGCCCATCATCAACTTCGCGTCGTCACCGACGGCCTTGACGCGCTTGATGCCGTTCAGCGTTTCGATGGCAACCACAGAAGGTTCATTCAAAACAATGCCTTGGCCGCGTACATAAACAACCGTGTTCGCGGTTCCTAAGTCAATAGCCATGTCCTGCGAAGCAAAACGGAAAAACTTACCAAATACCATTTAATGTCCACCCAATCCAAATCTGGTGAGAATCCTTTTTGAGCACGCCCAAAATAATCGCGCGGTCCTAGCGGAATTTGCTGTTTTTAAAAACAGGTATTTGGCTGGATTGCGAACGATTAAGGAGTCGCCTGCCAGCGGCGCTTGGGCTAGGAATGCGCGGATGTCAATAAGAAGACTTCCAGCAAGCCTAGTCAACCGGATTGCCGCCGGTGAAGTGGTGGAAAGACCCGCTAGCGCGTTAAAGGAACTGGTTGAAAACGCCATTGATTCGGGCGCGAGAACCATATCGGTGCGCTTGGCATCGGGCGGTATAGATTTGATCGAAGTGACAGACGATGGCTGCGGGATGAGCCCCGCCGACATAAAGCTGGCACTGGAACGGCATGCGACGTCGAAACTGCCGGATGAAGATATCGAGATGGTGGCGACCTTAGGTTTTCGCGGGGAGGCCTTGCCGTCGATTGCCAGCGTTTCGAAGATGACGCTGGCAAGCCGAGTCGGTGCTGCCGGAGGCTGGAAGCGGATTATCGACCACGGCATACTGGCGGGCGAAGGACCGACAGCTTTGCCGCCCGGAACGCGGGTGCGGGTCGAGCACCTGTTTGGCAACGTTCCAGCCCGCCGCAAATTCCTGCGTAGCCCACGCGCCGAATATGCTGCCGCGCTCGACATGATGAAACGGCTGGCGATGGCGCGGCCTGATATCGGTTTCACTTTAGAGCATGATGGACGGCGGACGCTGGCGGTTCAGGCGGACATGACGCGCCCTGAGCGTGTTGCGGCACTTACCAGTGGCGAGCTGATCGACAACAGCGTGGGGCTGGATTTCGAACGGGAAGGTATCAGGTTGGGCGGGATTGCCAGCCTGCCGACCTATAATCGCGGTGTTGCGGATCACCAGTTTTTGTTCGTCAACGGTCGCCCGGTAAAGGACCGCTTGCTCATCGGCGCGGTGCGCGGTGCTTATGCAGAAATGCTGGCGCGCGATCGTCATGCGGTGGTCGCGTTGTTCCTCGACCTGCCACCGACCGAGGTGGACGTGAACGTCCATCCGGCCAAAACTGAGGTGCGGTTTAGGGAGCCTGCGCTGGTGCGGGGGATGATCGTGTCGGGCTTACGACACGCGTTAGACCAGTCGGGGTTCCGCGCCGTGCAGCGTCCCTCGGCAGATGCGCTGGCGGCTTGGCAACAGGAACCAGTCCAGACGGCACAAGGCGACATTTTTGTGGCGCCTTACGCCGCCTATCAGGGCAATTACGCGCCGCGCTCGGCATTTCCATCGCTTGCTGAAAGCCGCAGCCGCTACGCTGACATGGCGGCAATCCAAGGCGAAGACTTGGCCCCATTATTGGGCCGCGCAACCGAGGCACACGACCCTGTGCCGCAAGGTGTACGCCATCCTTTGGGTGTCGCGCGCGGGCAGGTGGCGAATACCTATATCGTCGCCGAGGCCGAAGACGGCTTGGTCATAGTCGACCAACATGCAGCGCACGAACGGTTGGTGCTCGAACGTATGCGGGGGGCGATGGCGGCAGCGGGCGGCGCGGTGCCAAGCCAAGCGCTGTTGTTGCCGCAAGTCGTGGAACTTGATGAACCTGCTTGTGACCGGTTGGAGGCGCGCGCCGAAGAACTCTCCGCATTCGGTCTCGACCTCGAACGCTTTGGCCCCGCCGCAATGCTGGTTCGTGCGACTCCGGCGATGCTTGGCGGTGGCGATGCCAAAGGGTTAGTAGAGGACCTCGCCGACGACCTTGCCGCTTATGACGAGGCGCTGTCGCTAAAAGAGCGCATTGACCATGTCGCTTCAACAATGGCGTGCCACGGATCGGTTCGTGCAGGGCGCGTATTGTCGGTGCCTGAAATGAATGCGCTGCTACGCGAGATGGAAGTCACCCCGCACAGCGGCCAGTGCAACCACGGACGCCCGACTTGGGTGAAGCTGTCGATGGGCGATGTTGAAAAACTGTTCGGGCGGAAGTGATGGAGGCTAATCGCCCCGAACAGAGATTAGCCCGATTGAGATGAATTTCAGCACCGGCTCATCTTGCTGGTTGAACACTTGCATTTGCGAACGATAGCTCCCCATTTCGGGGCGCGAATTTGACTGGCGCTTTTCCAGCACCTCGGTTTCGCAACGAAGCGTGTCGCCGGGAAACACGGGCTTTAGCCAACGCAGTTCATCGAGGCCTGGAGATCCGAGTCCTGCTTGCTGGCCGTTAAGGAAATGTTCGACCATCATTGCCATTGTCATTGCGGTAGTGTGCCAGCCGCTCGCCGCCAATCGCCCGAAATGCGTTTTCGCCGCTGCTTCGTCGTCAAGGTGAAAAGGTTGTGGATCGTATTTCTGGGCGAACTCGATGACCTCCTCGCGCGTAACGTGATAACTGCCGAATTTGGTTTTGGTCCCGACGGTGATGTCTTCGAAATAGATCATGGGACGGGTCTCAAATAGAAACCCGTCCCATGCAAGTCCTATTCAATGCCCGAGCGAAAATTTCGCGAACAGCGTGAAGCCCATCGGGTTTTTGCCATAGGCGGCATCGAGCGCGGCTGGTTTGGCGAAGGCAGAAACCGTTCCGCCGAGCGCGAGGTTGAGCGGGCCGGTAAGCGGCAGGCGGTAAGCATAGCCTGCTTGGAATTTGCTTACGCGGAACGGGGTTTCGTGAAGCGGATTGAGATCGTTCGGAAATAGCTCGTCATTCTTCACATTTTCGAAGCGGCCAAAGACGCTGTGGTGGTCATCAATATCCCAGTTCGCCTCAACCAGATATGCGGTCAACGTCGGTCCCGGATCGTGGTTCTTGGCCGAGAAAGCGGCGGTCGCGGTCAGGCCGTTGCCGCCCGC
>JANMPK010000233.1:0-1781 GCA_031369825.1 Sphingomonadales bacterium | reverse complement strand
CTCCGTCGGAGATTTCAGGATGATTGCGGTTGATCCACGAGATGCCGTCTGGCTTGTCCTGACGCTTCGACACCGGCGTGTAGCGCGGGCCTTTGGTGCGGCGGACTTGATCGGGACCGACGCTCATTTTCAAGACATAATCTTCGTCTGCTTGACCCTTTTCGATTTCATCCATCGACAGCTCGCCCGCGTGAACGGGGTCACGGCCGGTATATTTCGAACCGGTCATATCGTCGGCCATTGCCTGCACTTCAAGGATGTGGATTCCGCAAAATTCAGCGATTTGCGCGAAGCCAAGTGCGGTGTTATCGACCAACCAAGCGGCGGTTGCGTGCGGCATCAATGGGGTGGCCATGTGAGTAACTCCAATAATAAGGGCCGCCCCTTTCGGAGCGGCCTGAAACTGTTGAACCAAGTATTAGGCGAGTTTGCGAGCGGCGGCAAGCGTCAATCCGCGATGGCGCTTGCGCGAAGTCTGCCGACGCGGCATTCCATTGCCGAAGATCAAGAATTGCATGTGGGGGAATGATGAAACGCTTTTTCAAATGGGTCGGCATATTGCTGCTGGTGATGATCGCCGCTGTGCTGTTCTGGGGCTATGCACCAGATACAGATGCTACGGCGATGAAGACCAAATATGGTGGCGGCGCTTCGCAATTTGCCGAGTTGCAGCCCGGGCTGAATGTCCATTACCGTGACGAAGGTAAGCGCGACGGGCGGGTGTTGGTGCTGATCCACGGCTCCAACGCATCACTGCATACATGGGAACCTTGGGTCAAACGCCTTGGCAGCGATTACCGCATCATCAGCATGGACCTTCCCGGCCACGGCCTGACCGGCAGCCATCCGGGCGGCGTGTATGACTATCCGGTATTCGTCGATGTCGTTAGCAAGCTGATGACCAAACTCGGCGTCGAAAAGGCCGTCATCGGCGGAAATTCGATGGGTGGCGGCACAGCCTGGATGTTTGCGCTCGCCCACCCTGAAAAGACCGAGGCCGTGTTGCTGGTCGATGCGGGCGGCGCGCCCGCCTGGCAGTCGAAGAAAACCCCAATCGGTTTCCACGTCATGCGCATACCGGTGGTCAAAGAACTGGCCCGCATCATCGCCCCGCGTTCAATGTTTGAATCGAGCATCAAAACTTCGATGAGCGTGCAGTCGAAAATCGACGATAAGCTGGTTGACCGTTATTGGGAACTCAACCGCTACCCCGGAAACCGCGAAGCGACGATGAAGCGTTTTTCGCTGCAACATAACAACCACCCCGCGACCAAAGAGAAATTGGCGACAATCAAGGTGCCGGTGATGATCATGTGGGGCGAGGAGGATAATTTGATCCCGGTCGCATCGGCCAAATGGTTCCACGAAGCGCTGCCGGCGTCGAAGCTGGTGGTCTATCCCAAGGTCGGCCATATCCCGATGGAGGAAGTGCCTGACGAGAGCGCAGCGGATGTAAAAGCTTGGCTGGGCGGGTTGGCGATCGAAACCCCCTCTCCCCTTGCGGGAGAGGATACGAAACCTTAGCCGACAGGCTTAGGCGAAGTTGGAGAGGGGTAAGTTGCGTCAAACCTCCAGCACAATCTTCCCGACATGGTCCCCCGCCTCCATATGCGCATGCGCAGCGGCGGCTTGGGTTAGCGGAAAGCTCTTGTCCATTTCGGGGCGCAGGCCACCGTCGGCGACTATCGGCCAGACGGTTGCGTTGATTTCTTGCGCCAATAACGCCTTGAATTCAGCAGACCGCGGACGCAGCGTTGAACCGGTCAGTGTTAGGCGGCGGC
>JANMPK010000188.1:0-4619 GCA_031369825.1 Sphingomonadales bacterium | reverse complement strand
GTTATTTCTTGGGCGTAAGTTTTAACAAGCGACCCTGTGAACCGCTGTCACCATCCTCCAGCAGCCATATCGCGCCATCGGGGCCTTGCTCAACTTCTCTAATCCGGGCATTCATGTTCCACTGGTCGGCTTTGGTGGCATTCTCGCCGTCCAGTTTTACGCGTACCAACGACGTGCTGCCCAAACCACCAAGGAAGGCGCTGCCTTTCCAGTCTTTGAAGAGGTCACCCGAGTAAATCATCAGTCCGCCGGGTGAAATTGACGGGTTCCAGAAAACCTTGGGTGCCTCGAAGCCGTCGCCGGGTTTGTGGTCGGGAATGTCCTTACCGTCATAATGGTCGCCATTGGATACTTTGGGATAGCCGTAATTGGTGGCTTTTTTGACGAGGTTCAGCTCGTCACCGCCTGCCGGACCCATTTCCTGATTCCAGAGCCGCCCTTGCGCATCGAAGGCGATGCCAAGCGGGTTGCGGTGGCCCAATGACCAGATTTGCGACTGCACCGGCTTGGCGGCATCGTAGAAGGGGTTGTCGGTTGGAGTCGAACCATCCGCATTCAGCCGCACGATCTTGCCCAGATTGGCGTTCATGTCTTGCGCGGGATTGAACTTCTGCCGCTCGCCCGAACTGATGAACAGGTATTTGCCATCGGATGAAAAAGCGAGACGATGGCCGAAATGACCGCGCCCATCGACCTTTGGTGACTGTTTCCAGATCGTCCTTATATCCCTTAGTTGGGGGGCATCGGCAGAAAGATCGACCTTCGCCAGGGCGACCGCAGCGCCATATCCGCCTGCCCCTTGCTCAACCCAGCTTAAGGCGATTTCAAACTCGCCATTGGCATCTTCATGCCCGTGCATGATGACATCGCCAAAGCCCCCTTGGCCGCCATAAGCGACTTGGGGAACGCCCTTGATCTCACGAACAGGGCCATCGGCTTGCCATAGCAGCAACTTGCCCTTCTTTTCCGTGATCAGGGCATAGGGCGTGCCGGAAACGAAGGTCATCGCCCACGGCTCGTCGAAATCGGCGATTACTGCGGTGTCGAAAGGCTTGTCGCTGGTCGCGGCAGTGGCTTCGCTTTGGCTGCCTGACTGACAGGCGAAAACGAGGAAGGAGGCGGCAATCAAAAAGGCTGAACGGCGCATTAGGATGGCTTTCTAAAGGGGAAGAATGCTGATAAACTACGCAAGCGTTCGGTTGGTTGCAAGCACCGGCTATTTAACCAGTTGCAATATTCAACCAGCTTCACTATTTGCATGTCAATCCCGACATCGTGAAACTTTTGAGGGGCTGGCGCTGCAAAGGGCCGGCGCTGAACGCTTGCATGTTACCGACTTTGAAAGACACCATTGCTCAATCTTGATGCCTTGACTGCTATCATCGAACCCGAAGCGAAAGCGCTCGGGCTTGAGATCGTGCGAGTCAAATGGATGAAGGGTGATGAGCCAACACTTCAAATCATGGCAGAACGGCCCGAAACGCGGCAATTGGTGATTGAGGATTGCGCCGAGCTATCGCGCCGGATTTCCGATAGGTTTGATGAACTCGACCCGATTGAAGAAGCCTATCGCTTGGAAGTAAGCTCGCCTGGTATTGACCGCCCACTGACCCGTATTGCGGATTTTAGCGATTGGGTCGGCCATGAAGCCCGCGTAGTTTTGCAGGAGGCTGTTGATGGCCGGATGCAGGTTCGGGGCGATCTGATAGGCGCGAACGGCGACATCATTACCATCGACGACCGCAAGCATGGGCGGATCAATTTTGACTTTGCCAATATAGCAACCGCCAAGCTGCTCTTGACAGACCGCCTGATTGCGTCAACTGCGCCCGTCAAGTCAGACGGTGCCGACGAGATCGAGCAAGACGAAACAACCGAAGACGAACAGGAAGATGTATAATGGCTAATCCGATTGCCGCCAACAAAGCCGAATTGCTCGCAATTGCAAATGCGGTCGCCACCGAGAAAATGATCGACAAGGCGATTGTCATCGAAGCACTTGAAGAAGCGATCCAGCGTGCTGCCCGTGCGCGTTACGGTGCTGAAAACGACATTCGTGCAAAGCTCGACACGCAGACCGGTGACCTTCGTTTGTGGCGTGTTGTTGAAGTGGTCGAGGAAGTCGAAGATTATTTCAAGCAGGTTGACCTGAAGCAGGCTGAAAAGCTGCAAAAAGGTGCCGTGGTTGGCGACTTCATCGTCGATCCGCTGCCAGCCGTTGATCTGGGGCGCATTGACGCGCAGTCGGCCAAGCAAGTTATCTTCCAAAAGGTCCGCGACGCAGAGCGCGAGCGCCAGTTTGAAGAATTCAAGGACCGCACCGGTGAAATCATCACCGGTGTCGTCAAGTCGGTCGAGTTCGGGCATGTCGTCGTCGACCTTGGCCGCGCAGAAGGCGTTATCCGCCGCGACCAGCAAATTCCCCGCGAAGTCGTCCGTAACGGCGACCGTGTGCGTTCGCTGATCATGAAGGTGCAGCGCGAAAATCGCGGGCCGCAAATATTGTTGAGCCGCGCACATCCCGACTTCATGAAAAAGCTGTTCGCGCAGGAAGTCCCCGAAATCTATGATGGCGTCATCGAAATCAAAGCTGCGGCGCGTGACCCCGGCAGCCGCGCAAAGATCGGCGTGATCAGCTATGACAGCAGCATCGACCCAGTCGGCGCCTGCGTCGGCATGAAGGGTAGCCGCGTTCAGGCCGTCGTGCAGGAAATGCAGGGTGAGAAAATCGACATCATTCCGTGGTCAGAAGACGCTGCGACATTCATCGTTAATGCGCTGCAACCGGCAACGGTCAGCCGCGTGGTTATCGACGAAGACGAGAACCGCATCGAAGTTGTCGTCCCTGACGATCAGCTGTCGCTCGCCATTGGTCGTCGCGGACAGAACGTCCGTTTGGCATCGCAGCTAACCGGTCGCGGCATCGACATCATGACCGAGCAGGAATCGAGCGAAAAACGTCAAAAGGAATTCGTCGAGCGTTCTGAAATGTTCCAAAAAGAACTCGACGTTGACGAAACGCTGGCGCAATTGCTGGTCGCTGAAGGTTTTGGTGAGCTTGAAGAAGTCGCTTATGTCGACCCATCGGAAATTGCAGTTATTGAAGGCTTTGACGAAGACTTGGCATCTGAACTTCAAAGCCGTGCTCAAGAAGCGCTTGATCGCCGCGAAGAAGCCAACCGCACCGAGCGCCGGGAACTGGGCGTCGAAGATGCGCTGGCGGAACTGCCTATCCTGACCGAAGCGATGCTAGTGGTTCTGGGTAAAGCAGGTATCAAGACGCTGGACGATCTGGCCGACTTGGCGACTGACGAACTCATCCAGAAAGCCCGCGAGCCGCGCCGGAACGAACGTAATGATCGTAACGACCGTGAAAATCGTCGTAATCGCAGCGATGAAAAAGCCGGTATCCTCGCGGTCTTTGGGCTGAACGAAGAACAGGGCAACGAGATCATCATGGCGGCCCGTGCGCACTGGTTTGAAGAGGAGGACGCCATTGCCGCGGACACCTCAGAATGAGAACCAAAATCGCCCTATAAGGCCAGCACGCCCGGAGAAATCCGGGCCTGAGCGAAAGTGTGTTTTGAGCGGAGAGCGTGAAAACGCGTCCGCGTTGATCCGGCTTGCGCTCGGCCCTGACAATATGGTCGCCCCAGACATTCACGGAAAAGCGCCGGGCAGGGGAGCTTGGATTGGCGTGACCGCCGATGAGTTAGTCACAGCACAAGCCAAGGGTAAACTGGCAGGGGTTCTGAAACGCGCGTTCAAGGTTGATAATGTTCAACTGCTAGACGACATGGCGGGCCGGATTTCTACCACGCTGGAAAAGGCATTTTTGGATCGTCTGGGCTTGGAAGCACGCTCGGGTAATCTTATTTTGGGTGCAGAGAAAATTGATACGGCAGCGCGGTCAGGGCAGGTGGCTTTGCTGCTCCATGCTTCGGACGCCAGCGCTGACGGTTCGGGAAAACGCGATCAATCATGGCGCGTCGGCGAAGAGGCCGAAGGTTCAGGCAAGGCGGGGATCAGACTGCCGGTTGACCGCGACGTTATTTCAGCGGCTTTGGGACGACAAAATGCCGTCCATATAGCGCTGATTGATCAAAAAGCAGCCGACCGGGTGATGCACCATCTTGGACGCTGGCTAAATTTCAACGGATGCAGTAATGCGCCCCTAAATTCCGTGGCTGGCATAGCTACGGACCGGGGCGATAACGCTGAATCCCCTGCAAGTGATGAATAAGGACGGGTTCTGTTTCAATGAGTGACGAAAACGAAAATAAGCCGACATTGACGCGCAAGCCGCTCACTTTGAGCCGCTCGGTCGAGTCAGGCGAAGTCAAGCAGACCTTCAGTCACGGCCGCACCAACAAGGTGGTGGTTGAGGTGAAGCGCAAGAAGCTCGTTGGCAAACCCGGCTATGCAGCCGAGCCCGAGGTCGAAGTTGCGGCACCGCCGCCCCCACCGCCGCCTACGCCTTCGCCATCACCTGCGGCTGCACCACGGCCTTCGGGTAATGAATTACTGTCGCGTCAGGAACGTCAGGCCAAATTGCTCCGTGAAGCTGAAGAGGCCCGTCTTGCGGTGCTTGAAGAAAGCAGCCGCCGCGAAGTCGAACA
>JANMPK010000178.1:0-2303 GCA_031369825.1 Sphingomonadales bacterium | reverse complement strand
CCGGTGATGAGCGCAGACATATTGTCGCGCTATGGCGGTGAACCGCTGATGGTCGTATCGCCCGACGTTGGCGGCGTTGCCCGCGCCCGTGCACTTGCCAAGCGGCTCGACGATGCGCCACTCGCCATTGTCGACAAACGCCGCGAGAAAGCGGGCCTATCCGAGGTAATGAACATCATCGGCAATGTCGAAGGCAAGTTCTGTGTGTTGCACGACGATATGGTCGATTCGGGCGGAACGCTATGCAATGCCGCCGCCGCCCTGAAAGCCAATGGCGCTACCGAAGTCGTCGCTTATTGCACCCACGGCGTACTTTCAGGTGAGGCAGCAGCGCGGGTTTCGGGATCGGTGCTGAAAGAACTGGTGATTACCGATTCGATTATGGCCACCGATGCCGTTGCCGATGCACCCAACATCCGGCATTTGCCGATTGCGCCCTTGCTGGGTGAGGCGATCCGGCGAATTGCAGACGAGAGTTCGGTGTCGAGCCTGTTTGATTGATGACTCCAAAAGACATCCTTTTGGCCAACCGCCTCGCGGATGCCGCCGGAGCAGCAATCCTTCCGTTCTTTCGTTCAACGTACAGCTACGAAACCAAGGAAGACGCATCGCCTGTCACCGAAGCCGACCGCGCTGCCGAAGCTGCAATCCGTGCAATACTCGAAACCGAATGCCCCCATGACGCCATTATCGGTGAGGAATATGGCGAAAAAGCTGGAACTTCAGGACGCAGTTGGGTGATCGACCCGATCGACGGCACGGTCAGCTTCATGGCCGGTCGGCCGATATTCGGCACCTTGATTGCGCTATTGGAAGATGGCTGGCCGGTGCTCGGTGTGATTGACCAGTGCATCAATAATGAACGCTGGGTTGGCACGACCGGTCAAGAGACGACGCTCAATGGCAGACCGGTGCGAACACGCGCCTGCCCCTCGCTGGCCGAGGCATCGCTCGCCACCAGCGGCCCGCAATATTTCAGTCAGCACGACGGCGACCATTTCATGGCTCTAGCGGCCAAAACCGCGCACAAACGGATGCTGTTTGGCGGCGATTGTTATAATTATGCGCTTCTGGCGAGTGGCCATATCGACCTAGTAGTAGAGGCAGGGTTGAAACTGCATGATTTTGCTGCTTTAATTCCGATAATAACAGGGTCGGGTGGTATGATGAGCGATTGGTCGGGTGATCCGCTGCACGCAGCATCAGATGGACATGTAATCGCCGTGGGCGATCCAGCACGACTTGACGACGTGCTGGAGGCCTTGGAATGTCGGCATTAGAGGAAGCAAGGCCCGTAAACTTCATCATGCCCGCGCAGTCTTTGCTGCGTTATGTTTCGACTTATTATTTCTTCAAAATTGAAACAGGCGATTTGGCTGAGCAGGAAGATTTGCTCCACCCCGAATGGGCGAGCGCCCATTTCACTTTAGCGGGCAGCTCGCGCGGCAATATCGTTACCGAGCCATCGCTTTTTATGCCCCCGGCCCATTTGACCGGCCCGACCAGCAAGGCCTCACGGATATTTTGCAGTTCGATGTTTCTGGTGGGAATCGGGATATTGCCGCTCGGCTGGTATCGGCTTGTGCGATGTCCGGCGGATCGCTGGGCCAACCGGGTCGGCGATCTTGATGATGTGCCTGAATTTGGTTTGTTTAAAGAAATTTGGACCGAAATGCAGGGCATGACTGACCCGGCAGAAATAGCGGCGTTGTTCGACGATATACTGATGCGCGCGATAAACGGCGCGGACCCGCTGGAAAGCGACATTGAGAATATACATGGCGCGCTGGCCAACCCCGACATCCGCAGCGTTGCTGATCTTGCCAAGTTTGCGGGGGTCAGCCAGCAACGGCTGTCGCGGCTGTCGCGTCGGGTTTTCGGCTTTCCTCCAAAGCGGCTTTTGCGGCGGCAGCGTTTTTTGCGCACATTGGGCAACATCATGCTCGACCCTGAATTAAAATGGTCGGCGGCACTGGATGACCATTATTTCGACCAAGCCCATTTTAATCGAGACTTCCAGGAATTCATGGGCATGTCACCCGGCCAATATCTCGCCATGCCCCGCCCGATCAGTATCCCGGCCACGTTGGCCCGCGCTTCGCAGGTGGGGCATCCATTGCAGGCGCTGCAAGGGCCGGGATTTTCCGACTAGACGGGGATGATCACTCTTGCTTTCTGCGCGAATCCGGCTAAAGGCCGTCGCTTCCGAATAAGCAGGCTGGCCAAAAGGGCTGCCATGTCGGCTTGATACGGACTTCCAAAGGAGACCAAAATGCCCAAGCTAAAGACCAAAAGCGGTGTGA
>JANMPK010000167.1:0-5478 GCA_031369825.1 Sphingomonadales bacterium | reverse complement strand
CCGCTGCCGCCGCCGAGCTCCTTGGGGAGCTTATCGAGCGTTTCGGCCAGCACCCGCCGCATATCGTCGTGGAGCGCCGCGGCGACCTGAATCGTGGCACCCTTCGATGCCGCCAGCGCCTGGGCCAGATCGGGCCGCGGGGCGGACTTGATTTCCTTGAGGCTTTCCAGCCGATCGGGCGGGCCGAGCAGAATTGCGTTATGGACAATGGGGGGCTGCTCGGGCGGAGGCATGCCGGCAATTTTGGAGATCGCATCAATCACGTCCTTCGGGTCCTTATCCTTCGCCACCGGCAGCACGACAAAGAAAGACTCATCGGGCCGAAGGAGGTTGAGCGAGCGGACGACGGCAAAGGCTTCGCTGACCCCGTTTTCCCTCAGGGCCGTCACAATGGCTCCCCCCTTTCCTTCCACATCCTTGAGGTCCGCCCCGACGAGCAGCTCCTTGGGAATCGTCGACGTAACCGCTTTCACGGCCGCGGGAAGGTCGAGCTTTTTCAGATCGATGCGGATGACGGCCACCGTATCGTCGTTGACGAAAGGAGCAACCGCACCCAGACCGTTTTCCTGGGCAAGGGCCAAGAGGGGCGTCAGAAAGGTCGCGTAAATTGCGATCGAGAAGAGACGGCGTTTCATACAGTGATTCCTTATGTAGGATTTGAGATTTGGAATTTGAGATTTGAGACTTTTGCTGTAGGAGATTCACCAGCGATGCTACGTGTGAAATCTCAAATCTCAAATCTCAAATGCCTCTGACATTTACCGCCCTTCCATCCGAATCACATACGTCTTCCCCTCCCCTGCCGGCCGTCCCACTGGGGGCGGAACGGTGAGCGTGGCTACTCCGTCACGTAACTCGTACGGAAAGGGCTTGTCCGTCGCGGGATTGAGGGGGATGGGGACAACCGTCACCTCTTCCAACCCCCTTGGCAACTTTCCGCCGTGGGCGGCGGCGTGCATCCGCAGGGCTTCAATGGTTTGGATGGCGGCGAACCTCGCTTGCAAGCGAACTTCCGCAGCCATCGCATGTTGCACCGCGGGAAGGAGCAGACGCCCCAGGAACAGCGGGTCGGCGGCGCTAATCTGGCCTGGACCACCCATTTCCGCCACCATGGCCTTCGTCATGTCCTCGGCGCGGCTCCCCTGCTGGGAATACGGCAGCGAAGTCCATTTGAAGACGTTGTGGTAGACCCGCTTCTGAGCTCGCGAGGCTTGAATCGCCACGACTTGAGCCACCGGCAATTTATCGAGCTCCTCGCGGCTCATTCCATCTTCCACCAGCCGCTTTTTGGCTTCAGGATAAATAATCATCAGGCCGGCGGTGGCGGTCAGGCGGGATTGCCACTCGGGCATTCGGGTGGACATGCCGCCGATTTCCGTGATGTTGTTCATGCTTCCCACCATCAGCTTTTGCCATTCTTCGGGGGTTCGCTGGGCGGTTTCGGCGTTCCTGAGGAAGGGGAACATCCGCTCCGGCATGTCCATTTCGAATCGCAACCCGCGACGCAAATCGATGAGCGGGCGCGGCAGCGAGGCCAGGGCCCAATACAGGTTGGGGGAGCCGGGTTGGTCGATAATTTCGATCAGCTCGTCCTGCATGTTGCTGGCGATGGCGATGCCGATGAGGCCGTTGATGAGCAACTCGGGCTCGGTGGAGTCTTTCCCCAACTGAAAGCCTTGACGCACGGTTTCAAGGGCGTCGTCGAGCTTGCCGCTGCTCACTTCCAGGCGGGCCCGCAGTCGCAGGGCCCTGCCCAAATCACGGGCACTCTGAAAGTCGTGCAACAGAAAGTTGATGGTGTCCATGCCACGCAAATCCTGGACTCGAAGATTGAAATGGCATTCCTCGCGGTAGGTGGCGGCTTTGGTTTCGGCCAAGGCGTTGCGGTAGTATCCAACCCACTTTTGCATTTCCTGCTTAGGCATTTCACTGAGCGGCTTGTCGAAGATGGATTCATAATCCTGATAGAACTTTTGGCTCTCCTCCTTGGGAACCGCAGCGATGGCCTGCTGGATATGGAGCATGGCCCGGTTAGCCATCCTGCGATTGCCGGTGTGTTTGAAGGATGGGGCGGGCAGCGGTATGAATTGAAACGCGGAATGCGGCATTAAGGCTGCATTGCGCTGATCCATTCTTCGAGCAGTTTTACACCTTCATCATGTATGGCCGCGCGACCTACTTCTGGCATGGCAATGCCCGGGTCTGTGCTCTTCATCCGGTTTATTAGTATTGAGCGGTCGGGCTTTCCTGCCTCGATAATAAAATCCATGTCGCCGCTGGCCCGGCCAGCAGCAACTGGGCGTTTGCCGATGCCGTAAGCGGTCATGTCTCGTGCTGAACCGTCCAGTATGAGCCCGCTGTTGCTAGCCGATCCCTTGGGGGCATGGCAGTGTCCGCAATTGACGCGCAAATAGGCATGGGCGCGCTGGTCGAGTGTGCCTGATTTGGGGTCGTCCCATTGTGCTTCTGCGCCTGACAAAGTTTTTGGCAAACTGCCACTCTGCAAAAGCGCCACTCTGTCGCCTTTGCGCGGAAAAACCAGATTTTGCCAGACCGGGCCAATCGGCATGATGGCATTGTCGGACGAATGGCATTGTTTGCACTGGTTCTTGTTGGGAACTGCATAGCTGATGTTCATTCCCTGCCCGTCGGGCTTTTTGAAATGCACCGGAACACGAGTGCCACCGACGCGCAAGTCCGCATCGCTACCATCCGCCCGCCAGACATAAGGCAAAGCCACCCAGCCTTCGTCGCGGTGGAGCAAAAGCCGGGTTTCGATAATTTTCAAACCACCGGTTTCGGTTGGGTAGCCGAAGCTTTTTATGAGCGCGGTGCCGACAGGAAAGATAAGCTTACCGGTTTCATCGACTGTTATGCGCGCGCCTGCCGGAAGGTGCATAAACCTCTGTTTTTCGGCGTAGTCAGAGAATAACGGCGTGCGCAGTGCGTAAGGAATGAGCGCCAGAGACGGCTTGTTCGCGCTACCTTCAAAAAAACCAAATGCTGAAAGTGCGGGCGGATTTGTGCTCGCAGTTATCGCCGCATCCGAAACCGCAGGTCTTGATTGCGCCGTCGCCACCGCCGCTACAAACAATGCCAAAGCAGGCAATAACAAACGCATTAGCGGACGGCCGCCTCCATTGCTGCGGGCAACTTGATTGCTGGCAAGCTAGCTGGCCGGACAGTAGCCATCGTCAGCGGTGCTGGTTGCGCAGTAGCTGGATCGGCGGTTATGTCTTTGAGACCAAGTGATAATGCCATTACGGGATCGCCAATGATTGGTGCTTTATCAGGGCCGCCGGCACCGTCCCAAAAAATCTGCGGGAAACTACCGCCCATTGCAGCCGCAATCTCTTGGCCGCCGCGGAACTGCGGAGCCCAACCGGCGCGGCCGTGCTGGTTGTCCCATATCACCACGCCCTGCGGCAGTGGATCATATTTCGCATCGGTGTGAGGAAAGCGGTAACCGACGATCATGATGTTGGTGGTTCCATTATCGCCAAGAATGTTATCGAATATCTCGACATTGCGGTTGGCCATTACCATCACGCCGGTGCCGGTCGGGACATTGGCGACGATGTTGCCTTTTGGTGCGAAATTCTGGGTCATGTTATCAACGATGATATTGTCGAAAATCCGAACATTATGACCGCCCATTTGCGGAAGGTTAGGAAGGTCGAACACCAGCACCCCGCCAGTGTTGCGCGTCGCAATATTATCGTGAACGTCGGCGTTGTAACTATTCTCGATCTCGATGCCCGCGACATTTTCAAGCACCGTAGACTCGCGGACGATGATATTGTCTGATTGGCCTACATAGATGCCCGCATCGGATGCTCCGCGCACCAGCACCGAATCGATTAGAACATCTTTGCTTTCAACTGGATAAATACCGTAAGCGCCATTGGTTGGCTTCGGTCCGCCGGTCCATTCAACGCGCAGTTTATGATAAACGATCCGGTCTGCACCTTTGGATTTGATACCGTCACCCTTGCTGTTCTCGACCGCAAAGTCGCGCAATATGACATCGTCGGAGGTAACCAAAAGTCCCTCACCCGAACCTTGCTGCCCCGAAAAATCCAGTACGCTTTCCTTGGCATTTTGTCCTTTGAGGGTCACTTTGTTGACGTCGAGCGAAAGTCCGTCGGTCAGAACAAAGCGCCCAGCGGCAAGTTCGACCACATCGCCCGGTTCAGCGGCAATCAGAGCCTCTTGCAATCGTTCCTGCGCACCATCACCGGCTGCGACAGAAATTGTCTTGGCAAATGCGGGTTGAACAAGCGCGCACAGGGCTGCGCTGGCGATAACGATTTTCCTCATCCTCATGGGGATAAGGATGCCCGATGAACCGGCGATTGCCAAGTGGGTTTAAGGGGTGTCGCCCAATATCCAATCCACACCTGCATCGGCGTGGATTTCGGTGCTGTCATAGATTGGCAGAACGTTGGCCTTGGTATCAACAATCATGTCGAGTTCGGTGCAGCCAAGGACCACCGCCTTGATGCCTTCTTGATCAATCTCGGTAATGATTGTCTTCAGCTTGCGTTCGGATTCACGCGTCGCTTTACCGACCATCAGTTCATCATAAATGATCCGATCGAGGTCTTTCACATCATCCATTTCGGCTGGCAGTAGTGTTACACCGTGCTTTACAAGCCGCTGGCGATACCAGTTTTCGGCCATTACGTTCGATGTCCCTAGCAAAGCCGCTGACTGAACCCCCGCTGTTTTCATCTTTGCACCAACTGCATCGGCGATATGGATTACCGGAACGCCAACCGCCGCAGCAAGACGGTCATGGACCTTGTGCATCGAGTTCGCACATACCAGTATTGCGGTCGCATCTGCGGCCTCAAGTCGCTTTGCCGACGCGATTAGAACCTCGGCGACATGATCCCAATCCTGATCGGTCGTCGCCTTCTGGATATCGCAGAAATTCAGGCTTTCGATAATCAACGGCGCATTGCACGTGCCCTCTGTTCGGCGCACGACCTGCTTGTTGATCCGGTTGTAATAAGTCTCGGACGAGTACCAGCTCATCCCGCCAATCAGGCCCAATTTGCGCATCAGTGTTGTAACGCCTTCACAATATCTTCGACCATCTTTTTCGCGTCGGCGAGCAGCATCATCGTCTGGTCCATGTAGAATACGTCATTATCAACGCCAGCATAGCCCACACCTCCCATCGAGCGTTTGATGAAGAACACAGTCTTTGCCTTATCTACGTCGAACACCGGCATCCCGTAAATCGGCGACGATTTATCAGTCTTCGCCGCTGGATTGACCACATCATTCGCGCCGATGATGAAGGCCACGTCAGTTTGCGCGAATTCGCTGTTTATATCTTCAAGCTCGAACACTTCATCATAGGGCACGTTGGCTTCGGCCAGCAAAACGTTCATATGCCCCGGCATACGGCCAGCAACAGGATGGATGGCATATTTGACACTGACACCCTCTTTTTTGAGGACGTCGCCC
>JANMPK010000166.1:0-1677 GCA_031369825.1 Sphingomonadales bacterium | reverse complement strand
CCCGCCAACCACTGTCACAACTGCAAACATGGCCGTGACGCTCACCGCGAGATCAAGCGGCTTTGAAAGCAACAAACCAATCAGACCCGCCAGGATCACAACAAACCCAAATATCCTCAAAGCGCCGACTGGCTCTTTCAGCGCTTTTTCATCAATGGCCTCGGCCTGCCTTATGCCTTGGACAACATAGCCTTTGCTCCACAGCACCCAGAGCAGAATCATCCCCGGAATCGCGGCGACCACGGTAAAACCCCAAAAGCCGACCCAGCCGACATTTTCCGCGATTATACCCGCCGGCCCTGCCATGAATGTGCGTCCGACGCCGGCAAAGGACGACAGCAAGGCAAATTGTGTGGCGGTATAGGCAAGGCTTGAAAGCCCCGATAAATAGGTCACAAACACCGTCAGCCCGATGCCGCTGGTCAGGTTCTCGGTACAGATTGCTGCAACCAGCATCCAGTAATCATTGCCGGTCGCGGCCAATATCATGAACATGACGTTGGAAAACATCATCATCAAGCCGCTGATGAGCAGCGCACGGCCCATGCCAAGCCACAATATGAACGGCGCACCAAGCGCTGAGCCGACAATCAGAGCACCGAAGCCCCAGAGCTTGTTCGCCGAGATATAATCAAGGTCGGCAAAACCGAGATCGACGATCATCGGACTGAGCATCGCCTGCCCCATTGCGTCGCCGACCTTGTAAACCAGCACAAAGCCAAGAATGTAGAACGCTCCGTGGCGGGTCAAAAACTCGCGGAACGGATTGACCACACTTTCCCTCAGCCATTGTCCCGCCGACATTCCCGAAGCATCGGCAAAACGATCAACAAATTTGCCGGGACCAATCCAGAATGCTCCGATTATCGCCGGAATAATGGCAAAGGCCGTCAGGCCGTATGCTGTTGCCCAGCCGAGACCCAAGCCTTCTTGCGAGGCGAAATAAATAGTCCCCGCACCCGCAATCAGGTTGCCGGTGCGATATCCGAACTGGTTGGTTGCTGTGCCGTGGGCGAATTCTTCTTCATCCAATATTTCGATGCGGTAGGCGTCGATGACGATATCCTGCGTTGCCGACAGAAACGCGGTGATCAGTGCCCAGAAAGCGAACAGGCCAATATTGCCCGGCTGCGGATTGCTCGCGCCGAGTTGCCAGATGGAAACGAACAATAATGCCTGCACAAAGAACAGCCAACCGCGCCGTTGCCCAAATGTTTTGGTCAGGAAAGGCAATGGCAGCTTATCGACCAATGGTGCCCATAGAAATTTTAGCGTGTAGGGAATGCCAAGCGCGACCAGAAAACCGATGGTCGCAGTGTCGATGCCGACTTTAGCCAACCAGAATGTCATTGTTGCGATCAGCAACGTCAGTGGAAATCCGCTCGAAATGCCGAGCAGAAAGGTCACCATTGGGGCTTTACGTAAATAAGGCCGGAATGATTTTACCGTCAGCCCGACGAATATCAGCCCGCCAAGGATGCCTGCAAAAATAATGAAACGGATTAAATCGACTGACATGCGGGCTCCCCTGTTGTTCTTGGCCAGAACTCTTATGCCCGTCTGACTAACGCCATTTTCCTGAATGGCAAATGGCTATAACCGTCACGTGACTTTTGTGCAGCGATAGGGCAAAGGCGCGCGCATGGCTCAACCTCCCTCACGTCCCCCTGCCCGTCC
>JANMPK010000094.1:0-10637 GCA_031369825.1 Sphingomonadales bacterium | reverse complement strand
CGCCATCGCCAGATCACTTGCCGAAACAAATCCTGTCGAAGTTTCGCTTGCCGATACCATAGGGGTCGCCAATCCGGCGCATGTAGCACGCTTGGTAGGCCGCGTGCGTGAAGTTATCGCGCCTATTCCAGTTCGTGTGCATTTCCATAATACCCGCGGCACGGGGCTGGCCAATGTTTGGGCCGCGATTCAGGCAGGAGCAACCGTGGTTGACGCCGCCATCGGCGGCCTAGGCGGCTGCCCGTTTGCACCGGGGGCCGCAGGCAATGTGTGCAGCGAAGATGTTGTTTACATGCTGGAACGCGCCGGGATCGCGACCGGAATGGATTTGGAGAAACTGATCGCAACCAATGCTTGGATGAGCGAAATCATGGGCAAAACACTGCCCGGTATGGTTGGCCGCGCAGGTGTATTTCCCAAAGCGGCCTAAGCTGGCGGGTTAAGAGAGGAATAAATCAATATGGGTTACCGTTTGGGTGTCGATGTCGGGGGTACGTTCACTGACCTTTTGCTGTTCAATGAGGATAGCGGAGCATTCTGGCGGCATAAGACGCCGTCTACACCGCACGATAGCAGCGAAGGCATATTGAACGGCGTCGATGCGATTTGCGCCGAAGCAGGCGTTGCCGTCAGCGACATTGAATATCTTTTGCACGGGACCACGGTTGCCACCAATGCCGTGCTGGAGGGCAAGGGTGCCCGCGTTGGCCTGGTCACCACTGAAGGCTACCGCCATATCATGCAGATCGCGCGTAGCTATGTTCCCGGCGGATTGGCGGCATGGATCATCTGGCCCAAGCCGCAACCACTCGCGGCGCTGGAGGATACCGTCACGGTAAAAGGACGGATGGACGCTGATGGAAATGAAGTACGTCCCTTTGATGAGGCAAGCGCCCGCAGCGCCCTGGCGATACTGAAAAAACAGGGCGTCGAGGCGATAACCGTTTCCTTCATCAACGCTTATGCCAATGGCGAGCACGAAAAGCGCATGGGCGCGCTTGCAGCCGACATTTTGCCGAATGTGCCGGTATCGCTCAGCCATGAAGTGCTGCCTGAAATGCAGGAGTATGAGAGGACTTTGACCACAGTTGCCAATGCCGCTGTACGGCCTGTGGTCAGCAAGTATGTCTCCAGCCTGCGGACTAAGCTGGCGGACAAGGGCTTTGCCGGACGGCTTTCCTTGCTGCGGTCCGATGGCGGTCTGATGTCGTCGAACAAAGCCGAAGAGCATCCCGTCAATATATTGATGTCTGGCCCGGCGGGCGGTGTAACAGGCGCTTTGTGGGTCGGCAAAAATGCCGGTTACAGGAATATCCTGACACTGGATGTCGGTGGCACATCGACCGATGTTGCTTTGATCGAAAATCTGGAACCGCGCCGCGTGCGGACGACTGATGTCGGCCACCTGTCGGTTCGTGCATCTTCGCTTGATGTTAAGACAGTTGGTGCCGGTGGCGGATCAATTGCCTATGTTCCCGAACTGACCAAAGCGTTGCGCGTTGGGCCGCAATCGGCAGGTGCGGTGCCAGGCCCTGTTGCTTATGGCAAGGGTGGTGAAGCGCCGACCGTAACAGACGCGAATGTGGTGCTGGGGTACTTGCCTGAAAACCTGCTCGGCGGTTCGTTCAAACTGGACCGCGACGGCGCGACCAAGGCAGTGCAGACCATTGCTGACGCCCTCGGCATTGATCTGATGGCGGCGGCGCGCGGTATCATCGACATTGTGAACGAAAATATGTTCGGGGCGCTGCGGATGATTTCGGTGCAGCAGGGCTATGACCCCCGCCATTTCGCGCTGATGGGTTTCGGCGGGGCAGGGCCGCTACATCTGAACGCAGTGGCACGACTGATGGGAAGCTGGCCGGCTATCTCGCCCGTCTCGCCCGGTGTTCTGTGTGCGCTGGGCGACGCAACAACCCGGATGCGAACCGAAACCGCGCGGAGCTATTCAAAGCTGGCGGCGCAAACCAGCATTGATGATCTGATAGCTATTCTGACTGAGATGGAGGCACAAATTCGCGCCGAACTGCGAGATGATGGCATAGCAGACGACGTCATCGAGACCGAGTTTGAGATCGACGTACGCTATTCGGGCCAGGCATTTGAAGTGCCCCTGACCATTACGCTTGATGTGCTCAAAAGCGACGGCGTCCAAGGCTTGCTGGACCGGTTCGATGCCGAGCATTTGCGGCTGTTCACTTTCAACATGGATACGCCGCACGAGATCGTGAACTTGCGCGCCGTTGCCTTGGGGCAGGCGCTTGATCTGCCTGCGGTGCAATTGCCCAAGGGCGATGGAAATCCTGCTGCGGCCAAGATGCGCGACCATATGCTGTGGATGGACGGCAGAGAGCAAGACGCGATTATCTATGACCGAAGCAAATTGAGGCAAGGCGACATCATAACCGGTCCGGCGATTGTGATCGAAATGGATTCGACCACGCTGATCGAATCTGGCTGTGACGCAACCGTCGATGTGGTCGGCAACATCCTGATCAATCTGGCTTGAGGAGCAAGAATATGACTGCAGAAATCATCCAGACCAACACTACGCCGTTTAACAAAGTCGCCATCGACCCAGTCACGCTCGACATTATCGAAAACGCACTGCGCAACGCCCGGATAGAAATGGACGCGACACTGGTGCGCACCGCTATGTCGCCAGGCATCCGCGAGCAGGGCGATGCCTTTCCTTTGATCGCCGACCATAGCGGCAAGATGATCGTGGGCCAGTTCGGCAGCTTTATCGGCGGCTTCCTGAAGCAGTTTGATGGCACGCTTGAAGATGGTGACATGATCTTCCTCTCAGACCCGTATAGCTGTGAGGGTGCGGTGAGCCATTCCAACGACTGGCTGATCCTGCTGCCGGTGTTCAAGGATGGCCGGTTGATCGCCTACACCGCGATGTTCGGCCATATGTCCGACATTGGCGGTAAAGTGGTTGGTTCTATGCCGATCAACGCAAGTTCGATTTTTGAAGAGGGCGTTCGCATCCCTCCGGTCAAAATCTGGAAGAAGGGTGTTTACAACGAAGACCTGATCAAGTTGGTGATGCACCAGACACGCAAGCCCGATTGGTGTCAGGCCGATTTGAACGCGCTTATCGCTTCCTGCCGCGTCGCGGCACGCAGGGTGATTGAAATGGCCGACCGCTTTGGCGATGATGTTTATATCTCCGCCACGCAAGAACTGCTCGCGCGCAACCACCGCGCGATGAAGTCACTGATCGCAATGGCCATTGGTGAAGACCATGTCAGTTTTGAGGATTATATCTGCGACGATGGCATGGGCTATGGCCCTTACAAGATCAAATGCACGATGTGGAGAGAGGGCGAGAAGGTCGTGCTCGATTTTGCCGGGACCGATCCGCAGAGCCAAGCATCGATCAACTTCTATCTCAATGAAAATATGTTCAAAATGTTCTTTGGCATTTACATGATCATGGTCTTTGACCCGCAGATACTATTCAACGATGGATTCTACGATCTGATTGATGTGCGGATTCCAGAAGGGTCACTACTCAAGCCCAAATTTCCGGCAGCGCTTTCGGGTCGCACCCACGCACTAGGCCGCATTTTCGATATTCTTGGCGGTTTGCTCGGCCAGAAAACCCCAGAGTTCCTGAATGCGGCTGGCTTCTCCTCATCGCCCCATCTCTTCTATTCGGGCAACGATAAAAAGGGTGACTGGTTCCAGCTGTTCCAGATCGGTTTTGGAGGCATTCCGGGGCGACCGATGGGCGATGGCCCCGATGGCCATTCATTGTGGCCGGGTTTCACCAATGTACCCAACGAGTTTCTGGAACGTTATTTCCCGCTGATGATCGAACGTTACGAAACCGAACCCGATAGCGGCGGAGCGGGGCTGCACCGCGGTGGCAATGGCATTCATATGACCTATCGCTTCTTAGCCAGCGGCACAATTTCGATCCATGATGATCGCTGGTTTGTGCCTCCCTGGGGCGTCAATGGCGGCGAACCCGGCAAGCGTGCGCGCAAGATCCTTGAAAAAGCCGATGGCACGCAGAGCATCGTCGGCAATAAGGTCGAAGAAGTGCATGTCGATGAAGGTGATCAGCTGCACTTCATCACCTGGGGCGGCGGCGGCTGGGGCGACCCGCTCGAACGCGATGCGGCATTGGTAGGCAAAGAAATCACGCAAGGTCTGATAAGTGTCGCAGGTGCACTGGATTACAGCGTTGTCGCCAATGCGGCAGGTCACGTCGATGAAGTGGCTACCGCGAAGCTGCGAGAGGACACGCGACGATCACGTGGTGATCTGCCGCTGTTCAATTATGGCCCGGCCATAGCTGATCTGCGCGCATCCTGCGCTGCCGATACAGGGCTTGCCGCCCCGATCCAGCCAGTGTGGCAATTTGCCGAGGCAGCCGAATAATGGTTCCTAATGAAGGTGCTTTGAAGGACATCCGTGTCGTCGAACTGGGCCAGTTAATCGCAGGGCCGTTCTGCGGCCAATTGCTCGGCGATATGGGCGCTGAGGTGATCAAGGTCGAACCGCCTGCGGTGGATGGCAAAGGCGGCGGTGATCCGATGCGCAACTGGGGGCGGGGCGAAGACAAGCTCTGGTGGGAGGTCGTTTCCCGCAATAAGAAAGCCGTGTCGGCCAATTTGCGCGTGCCCGAAGGACAGGAGCTTGTCCGCAAGCTTGCCGCAACTGCCGACATCTTGATCGAGAATTTCAAACCCGGCACGATGGAAAAATGGGGTCTTGGCCCTGATGCACTCCACGCGATCAACCCGCGCCTGATTATCGTCCGGGTGTCGGGCTATGGGCAAACGGGACCGTATAGTTCGCGCGCCGGCTTTGGCGGCATTGGCGAGGCTATGGGCGGCTGGCGGTATATCGTCGGCGATACTGACCGTCCGCCAAGCCGGATGGGCGTCTCCATCGGCGACACTTTGGCGGCAACCTATGGCTGCCTCGGTGCGCTGGCGGCGCTTCATGCCCGTGAAAGCTCTGGCAAGGGGCAGATTGTCGATAGCGCACTTTATGAAGCCGTATTGCAGGTGATGGAAAGCGTCGTCCCCGAATATGACTGGTCGGGCTATATCCGTGAACGATCCGGCTCCGTCCTGCCAGGAATCGCACCGTCGAACGTCTATACTTGCAGCGACGGTGAATATCTGATCGGGGCCAATCAGGACGCGGTTTGGGGGCGTCTATGCGTGGCAATGGGCCGACCTGAACTTACGGCGGACCCGCGCTACATCAATCACATCGCACGCGGGAGGAACCAGATCGAACTCGACATGCTGATCAACGAATGGACCAAAACGCTGAGCGTTGACGCACTGGAAGCGTTGATGATCAAACACAGTATTCCAGCAGGCAAAATGTTCCGCGCACCAGAAATGCTGGAGGACCCGCATTATACTGCACGCGAGGCTATCATTGAGGTGGAAACGCCGAGGTGGGGGACGTTAAAGATGCAAAATGCCTTCCCGAAACTATCGGGAACGCCAAGCCGCGTGCGCTCGCCAGCGCCGTCAGAAATAGGGCAGGATAATGATGCGGTTTATAGCAGTTTGCTTGGCCTGTCAGTCAACGAAATCCGTGAACTGAAAGCCAAAGGGGCCATCTAAACGCTCATAATTGAATTTAGACTATAGAGGGCCGTTAGCGCCCCATCTTTGAAAAAATTTGGCAAGAAATGGCATCGGCGGATCACTAGACTAATGAATTAAATCCGATTTCCAGTTGTATCCTGTCATACTGCACTACATTCTGCGAACTCCACGTCTGCGTCAAAAGCGCTGATATTAGGTCAGGAGGCCTAGTCAAAATGGAAGACAAGGGAACAAATGACGACGTTTTGATTCTCGATAACGCACTTATCTTCAATATGGAACCAGGAGGTGAGAGCGCAATTGAGTTCGAGACAGATGTGCTGCTGCTGACCAATGCACTCGCGCAAGAGCCGGTGGTCAAAAAAATCGATGTTGGCCGACGGATTTCGAGGTTTGAATTGCGTGATGCTCGGGCTAAAAGTGATCGCAAGAATATTGCGGGCTGGAACATCGTGCACCCGTCAAAACAAGGGAGCGGTCTGGCGACTGAGCCAACGTTCCCGCCCATGCCCACCCCTTTGGTGACTAAAAAAGCTGCAAATCTGAGCGCTTCGGACGAGACTGCCCAACAGGATTATGGCACTATAGGGACGCTGGACCTGACGCAATTGCTCGCCGAGGCTAGGGCATACGCTGCCGATTATTGCTTGATGAACGCGCGCACCCGAAAAGCGCTCTACGCAGCACTGGGGCAGACTTATGACCTCACATTCTATGCAGAAAACCAACCCGAGTCGTATCTGCGTCTTATTCAAGAATCCGGACTGACAATCCAGGATCGCTCGCCCTATACGCCGATCATTAAGCTGGTTTTCGGGGTAGACTATGACAGAACCCGTATCGCCGAATTCGCAGCTGCGATCGGTTATGGGCGGCGCAAAAACGTTCCAGTCGGGAGTTTTTCCGGTTTCCTGGATGCTTTCGATGGTGGCTTGAAAGCTGCGGTCGGTCTCGAACGATTGATGCGAAAAGGCGACGATCACGCCAGCGCCGACAGCGCGAAAAATGAAGCGCGCACGGTAATAGCTGGTAAGTTGAGGAAGATTTCGTTGCAAACTTGGGACGCTCTTTCATCCGAGGGTGACGAATTCGCGCTTCTGATGGCGAGACGTTTGCCCGATGGCAGAATTGCCATGCTGGGCGAAGTTCCCCGTGATATCGCTTTGCTGGAAAAAGCAGCGCGCAAGCTTTTGGCAAATCTGGGACGCTCAGATGAAGATCAAATTATACGGCAAGGGAACTATACTTAAGAGGTATGACGGTGGCTTCGCCGCGGCAGCAGACACGGTGTACGTCCAATCGGTCTAATATACTCATCGCCTGCCCAATGGCGGGCGAGGGCAGCTATGATCAGCATCGCAATACACCATTCGTGAGCCATCGCAGTTACAAACATGCGATGGCTCACGAGTGGGCGTTCAAGACCATTGGGTTCAGAAGGGTAACGACTTAGGCAATGAGCAAACCGGGTTTCAGGGAATGGCTTGCAGTCGGAAAGGCGATACGTGGCAAAAACCTGCTGCGTCATGAGGGGCCATACCGGCTAACGGCAGGGTTCGAGAGACATTTCGCAGAACATATGGGTTCTACCCACGCGTTGGCGCTAACCAGCGGCACGGTGGGCTTACATGCAGCTATGACGGCAATCGGGGTCGGCCCAGGCGATGAAGTGATCGTTCCTGCCTATACCTGGATCGCAAGCGCGGCTGCCCCGGCTCTGGCTGGCGCGGTGCCGGTACTGGCCGATATCGACGAAACGCTGACGCTCAATCCGGTCGATCTCGAACGCAAGATAACACCGCATACAAAAGCGATCATTGCGGTCCACATGGTCAACGCGCCGTGCAACATGGATGCCATCATGGACATCGCGCGTCGGCATTCGTTGATGGTGGTCGAGGATGCCTGCCAAGCCGTCGGGGTCGACTATAAGGGTCGCAAATGCGGCTCGTTCGGCCAGATTGGTGTGTACAGTTTTAACCACTACAAAAACATGACGATTGGTGAAGGCGGTGCTGTTGTGACCAATGATGCGGCACTGTTTTCCAGGCTCATGAATTTTCACGATCTTGGGATATGGGCTCGCGACGGTTACGAAGCGGGTAACAACCCCGCTTTTCTCGCTTCGCACTCCCGGGTGACCGAGGTTCAGGGGGCGATGCTGGATGTCCAGCTTTCACGGTTGTCGCGCAGTATCGCGCGGATCAAACGCAACCGTAAAGCCATCGAGCAGGTCTTGCGGGATGCAGGCGGACTCCGGATCTCGCCCCACAATGATCCAGACAACGCAACGACGATGACGGTAAGCTTTGATACCGAGTCTGAGGCCGAAGCATTTGGCCATCGCCCGGGCGTGCACCGGATTTACGACAATTCCAAGCATGTCTATACGAATTGGGACCCGATCCTGAACCAGCGGACCGCACATCCGGCAATGAACCCATGGGCGTGGGCCAGACGTCCCATCAGCTATGACGAAAACACCTGCGCCCGCACACTGGATATCATGCGGCGTACGTGTAGGATTACGATCAATCCCGGCTGGTCAACGATGGTATCGCGAGTGCTGGCTAAAAATTTGTGGACTCCTGGCGCGCAAGCAAAGACCGCCTATCGCATCATCGCCAGTCTCAAGGGGGACTGAGCGCGATGCTTGCCAGAGCCCGAATCCGGATTTCGATATTCATCGCGCCATGACGGTGACAAGGCTCTCGGGCCGGGACGGCGGCGCGACAATTGAAACCGATCTCGCTATAGTTGGCGCCGGTCCAGTTGGCCTCGCCATAGCCGACCGATGCGCGCGTAGGGGACTGGATGTGCTGCTGCTCGAAAGCGGGCTGGAGAAGCAGGACGAGTCGCATGAATCGCTCAACGAAGTGATCGCCGAGGCCTGCGCGCACGATACAAATCTGGCCAGTCGCCGTACGAGCTTTCACGGAGGTCAGGCGCCGCTGTGGAATTCGCAGCATCAGGCTTATGGAGTGCGCTGCCGGGGGCTTGGGGGATCGACCCAGGCATGGGCCGGAAAGGTCGCGCGATTTGACGAGATCGATTTTGCCGAGCGCAGCTGGGTGCCAGATTCGGGTTGGCCAATCGGGCGTGAAGAACTAATCCCTTTTCTCGATCAGGCGCGCGAGTTGCTCGGGCTATGCCCAACGGAACCTGCGCCGCGCTTTTCCAAAGCGGGTTTGCGTTCCTGCTACTGGCAATTCGCGCGTTCGAGGTCCGATCGGCTGGATGTGATGCGCTTTGGCCGCGACTTTGCTCCCGGGCTGCCACCAAAGGTGCGCGTCCTGCTCGATGCGACAGTGACTAGGCTGGGATTCGATCCAGCTTCGCAAACCGTTGATGCGTTGCACGTTGCCAACCTCTTGGGCGCATCGGCGACTATACGACCGCGACGGGTCGTGCTTGCAGCTGGTGCCATCGAAAATGCGCGGCTGATGCTTATTTCGAACGATGTCGAGCCTAGCGGAATCGGCAACCGACATGACTTGGTGGGACGCTATCTGACCGACCATGCTGGTATCCGGCTGGGTGAAGTTACCGGCGCACGAAATATTGCAAAGCTTGCCCGCACGTTCGGCTTTTACGGGCAGAACCATGCGGGTCGCTCGCATATGTTTATGCACGGACTTGCCCTTTCGCCCGAAATTCAGAAGCAGGAGAAATTGCTCAACGCGGCAATCTATTTTGCACCGATGCGGGCGGTTGATGACCCTTTTGATGCGCTTAAACGGCTGTTTCGCAGCCAGAGCAATGCCAAATTTAGCGATGTCGCAGCAATCATCAAGGGAACGGGACTAATTGCGCGAGGAATAGGTGCAAGGGCGCTTGCATGGCCTGGCTTGCCTGGATGGTCGAAGGAGATGATTGTCGGTTCCGCAATCCGATTCGCGCCCAATATGGTGGCCGATGAATTTTCCAGTGGTGGTCTCCCGCATAAGCTAACGGGGCTTGGTATCGAAGCAATCACAGAGACCGCGCCCGATCCCGGCAACCGGATTTTGCTCGCCGATAAACAGGATGCATTTGGTGTCCCCTGTGCCGCGGCGCATTGGCGTATCGGTCCGGTCGAAGAGCGGACTATCAGGATGCTTACCGGTCATCTTGATTGCGCCATGATGGCGGCGGGCTACCCGGCACCGGAATTGGCCGACTGGGCAGGCGACCATGGTTGTGCTTTGCCCGCACCTGTCGATCTTGCTCATATGATGGGAACGACGAGAATGGCAAATGACCCGCACAGCGGAGTGGTCGACAGCAACTGCCGTGTGTTCGGGGCCAACAATCTCTACATTGCTGGGGGCTCGGTGTTTCCAACAGGTGGCCACGCCAACCCGACATGGATGTTCCTAGCCATCGCCTTGCGGCTTGCAGACCATCTGACCACTGAGAGGAACCATTGTAATATCTCCGTTCGGGACAAGTCTCCAGCTTTCAACTGATAATTGGAACCGTTGAGCCACAATGTATTGGCGGATATAGTCCTGTTGTGGGAGCCTTAAGCCTGTTTAACACCGCAGAAGTGGACCCTGTAAATGCCCATTTGCGCAAGTCGCGGCAACGATGGATTATTGCTCTGTTCACGGCGCTCAGAACTTTTAATAGACACCGATTGCAACTACGTTCTGTCTAGGTTGGAGGTCTGCCGGGCAATGTGTCGATTTCGTATATGACTGATCCAAAAGACAGGATTTCCTGGCTTCTGCAGGACCCGACTGAGTCGCTCGTCGATCAGGACTCGCCTCACTTTCGGGAATTTCAGCAGGTATCTGAGGATTTTCTGCGGGGATATAGGCGCTTTGTTGATCTTGGCTTTCCGAGCGAGGCAATCGGACTCGCTATGCTGGCTGCCACGATAAACATGTATACAATGCTCGAAATACATAAACAGTTGCCCGAACTTTTCCGCAAGCTGGCGGACAGGATTGAGGTCGAGGAAAAGCTGCACTGACTTTGGTGCCTTAGCCACCGATTAATGGCGAACCTGACAGGCCACTAACCCTATCGGGTTGAATCCGATGCTTACTACCTCTGCTCGGTCTG
>JANMPK010000051.1:0-5590 GCA_031369825.1 Sphingomonadales bacterium | reverse complement strand
GATGAGCGATCCGTTCGGGTCTGGTGGGGCAGAGGCTGCCGCAGCAGAGTTGGGCATACCGTTTCTCGGTCGCATCCCGCTTGATATCAATATCCGTATGGCAAGCGACGCGGGTGTGCCGCCAGCGCTTGGTGAAGGACTGATATCTGACGCCTATGCCGCCATCGCCCGCCACGTGATGACCTGGATTGATAATCAGAAAGCACCTGCATGATCGACGGTGCCGACGAAAACAGCGGTCTTACCCGCCGTAAGTTGCTAATTGGTGGTGGATTCGGCGTGGGTTTACTCGTTGCATGGGGTGTATGGCCGCGTCGCTACCAGCCAAATTTGATTGCCGCCAAGGGTGAGCACCTGTTCGGACCGTGGCTGAAAATAGCCGAAGACGGCAAAATCATTATCGGTATTCCGCAAAGCGAGTCCGGGCAGGGTGTGTATACGGCGCTTGCGCAGATAGTTGCAGGCGAGCTGGGCGCAGACTGGCGTTCGGTTGCGGTGCAGCCGGTGTCTGCCAGTCCGTTATTTGCGAACACGTTGTTAGCGCGCGAATGGGCCCCGGCATTTTCACCGGAAACACTTAACACACGGGGTGGCGGGGCTTTCGTCGATAAGGTAATTGGCGAGCTTGCCACGCGTAACAACTTTGTCGTTACCGGCGGTTCGTCTTCGATCCGGCAGTTTGAACGGCCATGCCGTGAAGCAGGGGCAGCGGCGCGAGCGTTGTTGTGTCAAGCAGCAGCGGCAAGGTGGGATACCGATTGGGAAAAATGCGAAACCGACAAAGGGTTTGTTGTGTTTGGCAAGCGTCGCCTGGCATTTGCCGAGCTGGTTGCTGACGCTGCGGCATTGACGCCGCCCGACCCTATCCCACTGCGACCATCGCCCAGAAACCATTTGTCTGGCCGCGATGCGCCGCGATTGGACCTGTCAGCGAAAGTTGACGGCAGCGCCAGTTTCGCAGGCGACATCCGCCTTCCCGATATGCTCTATGCTTCGATTAGGGGCGGACCGATGGGCGATACGCTGTTGAAATCGGTCAATACCAAAGCCAGTTCCAAAATTCGCGGGATCATCAATGTGGTGAAAACCGATCACTGGGTTGCTGCGGTTGCGACCAACTGGTGGGCGGCGAACAAAGCGCTTGATGCGATGACTCCGTTGTTCACGACCAAAGGCCAGATGGCGGATAGTGGCCAGATGGCGGATAGTTTGTCAAAGGCGATAGCCAAAGGTCCCGGAACGCGTTTGGTTGCAACCGGTGACGTCGATGCTGCGCTTGCCAAAGAGTCAGGGACACGTGTGTACAAGGCCGATTATAGCGTAGCCGCTGCGGTTCACGCACCCATTGAAACACGATCGGCAACCGCATCTTACTCGGGCGGTCGATTGCAATTGTGGATCGCCAGCCAGGCACCGGAAACCGTGCGTGCAGCAGCCGCAAAGGCTGTGGGAATTGGTGTAGATGACGTCGTAATTTATCCGGTCTTTGCCGGTGGCAGCTTTGACCGTAATTTCGATAGCGTGATTGCCGCGCAAGTGGCAGTGATCGCCAAGGAAATCGAACGGCCGGTGCAGCTCACCTGGTCGCGGCCAGAGGATTTCATGCGCGATCATGTCCGCAGTCCCGCTCTTGGACGGATGACGGGTGCGATCAACCGCGACGGTCAAGTGGCGGGCCTTGCCGTGCGCGTGGCCACTGCATCAACTATGCGTGAGCTGGCCAATAGGATGGCCGGCGACAGTATCAACGATGCTCGATTGAGTGCGGGCGGAGAATTTGATGTGTTTGCGGTTGAGGGTGCCAACCCGCCTTACGCCATCCCTAATCTCACTATTGACCACTTTCCTGTGACCCTGCCAATCCCGACTGGCCCTTGGCGCAGCATGGCACACAGCCATAACTGCTTTTTTATCGAATGTTTCATTGACGAACTGGCGCAAAAAGCCGGTGTCGAACCGCTGTCTTACCGTATGCAGATGCTGGTTGGACAGACCAGGCTGGCGCGCTGCCTTACCGGGGTTGCGACGATGGCGGGTTGGGATGGCGGTGTATCGGGCAGCAGCAAGGGCCTTGCCTGCCACTCGATGCGCGGCAGCCATATCGCAATCATCGCCAGCGCACGGACAGGCGAAAACGGCGTACGTGTTGACCGCATTTCGGCGATGGTGGATTGCGGACGCTTGATAAATCCGGATTTAGCCCGGCAGCAAATCGAAGGTGGCATCGTGTTCGGACTGGCACAGGCGTTAGGTAGCTCGACAGAGTTTGAAAATGGCCTTCCGACCGCGCGGCGACTGCGTGATATTGATCTGCCACAGTTGACCGATATCCCAGAAATCACCGTCGAGTTTATGCGCAGCGATGAAGAACCCGGCGGCGTGACCGAACTGGGTGTGCCAGCGGTAGCCCCGGCGATTGCCAATGCGCTGTTTTCGGCAGCGGGCGTCCGGTTGCGCGAACTGCCACTGTTGTCGCGGGGGCTATGATGCAGATACCATCAGACCATCCTCCCGTCTTAGTGCCGCGCGTCGGCGTGCTGCTTGTCAACCTCGGCACCCCCGATGCACCGACACAGGCCGCCGTCAAAAGCTATCTCAAGCAATTCCTTTCCGACCGCCGCGTTGTCGAAATTCCGCCTTTGGTCTGGCAACCGATACTGCGCGGGATCATCCTCAACACTCGTCCAAAACAATCGGCAAAAGCCTATGCCAAGGTTTGGACTGATAAGGGGTCGCCGCTGGCGTTTTTTACTGCTGCTCAAGCTGAGGCATTGGCCATTCGGATGACCGGTTCTGCCGACGTTCGTTATGCAATGCGTTATGGCAATCCCTCTATTGGCGACCAACTCGCAGCAATGCAGCAAGCGGGCTGTAACCGTATCCTGATAGCGCCAGCTTACCCCCAATATTCCGGTGCGACGACCGGGACCGTGCATGACGAGGCTTATGCTAAACTGACCGAGATGCGGTGGCATCCTGCGATCCGCACATTGCCCGCTTATCATGACGATCCGGCCTATATCAGCGCGCTAAAGTCATCGGTTGAAACGTCGCTCGCTGCGCTCGATTTCACCCCTGATGCGGTCGTCATCAGCTTTCACGGGATGCCCGAACGCACGCTGTATCTGGGCGATCCTTATCATTGCCATTGCCAGAAAACCGCGCGGTTACTGTCAGAAGCAATGGACCGTGAACTGGTGGTCAGTTTCCAATCGCGCTTTGGCCGGGCCAAATGGCTGGAACCAGCGACCGATGCAACCATCGAGCGGCTGGCACAAGAGGGTAAGAAGAAGATTGCGATTTTCGCTCCCGGATTTTCTGTCGATTGTCTTGAGACGCTTGAGGAGCTGGCAATCCAGGGACAGGAGCAATTCGAAGAAGCAGGCGGCACCCACTTCGCTTATTTGCCTTGTCTCAACGACAGCGCAGTTGGAATGGATATGCTCGAAACGCTCATCAGACGGGAACTTTCCGGCTGGATTACCTAACGACTATCCTAACGCTTGCGTCAACTTGCCGTGTGCCAGACAGCGTATTAGTCCTCTCTCAAAATAAACTGAACAAATAGGAGAGAATCTATGACACGCGTTGCAGTGGTTACCGGGGGAACCCGAGGTATCGGCGAAGCAATTAGCCTGAAGCTCAAGGAAAAGGGCCGAATGGTTATCGCCAATTATGGCGGCAATGACGTGGCGGCAAAGCAGTTTTCCGAACGCACCGGCATCGCCGTTGCCAAATGGGATGTCGGCGACCATCGAAGCTGCATCGAAGGTTGTGCCGCGATTGAGGCGGAGTATGGCCAGATCGATATCATGGTCAACAATGCCGGCATCACCCGCGACGCGACGATGGTGAAGATGACCTTTGAGCAATGGGACGAAGTTATCCGCGTCGATTTGACCGGCTGTTTCAATATGGCCAAAGCGGTATTTGCCGGAATGCGTGAACGCAAATGGGGGCGGATCGTCAATATAGGATCGGTCAACGGGCAAGGCGGCCAGATCGGCCAGGTTAATTATGCGGCGGCGAAATCGGGCATTCACGGCTTTACCAAGTCGTTGGCAGCCGAAGGTGCGCGGCACGGCGTTACAGCCAACGCCATCGCGCCGGGTTATATCGGCACCGAAATGCTGGCAACTATTCCAGACAATGTGATGGAAAAAATTGTCGCGCAAATTCCGGTAGGCCGGTTGGGCCAACCCGAGGAAATTGCGCGCGGTGTGGATTTTCTGACCAGCGATAATGCTGGCTTCATCACCGGATCGACACTGTCGATCAATGGTGGTCAACATATGTATTGATGCTAGTGTCACCGGGTGAGCAGTATTTATCACCCACCCGTCAAGCGCAGCATGACCATTGCCGGGCATCAGACCTCGATCAGTTTGGAGCCGCTATTTTGGGATGCACTTAAAGCTGCGGCAGAAGCAGCGGCCTTGCCCATCAACGCGGTGGTCGCACAAATTGATGTAGAGCGGCTGGAATCGGACACGCCGTGCGGTTTAGCCAGCGCCATCCGGCTATGGCTGGCGGCTAACGCACAAAAAAATACCGTCACAGTCAGACTGTGACGGTATCATTGCGACCCGGGAAACTCCCATGGGCTTTACGTTTTCGGTCACAGGCGGCTTGCAACAATCGTTACCATCAAATCCAGCGGGGGGTGCTGGTGCAAGATGACTATTTCACTTGGCAACTCGGAAAAGGGATGAACGCAAGTGCAACATATAATGACCATTACTGCCAACCTGAATTTACATAATATCATCGGACCTGGTTTGGCCAATACCGCATTAGGCCTGTATAAAATCGTCAATTAAAGCCCGGCCTCTACGGCAATCCGCACAGCATCGGCAGCGTTTGACGTAGCCAGCTTTTTGAACATCAGCATCCTGTGCATCTGCACCGTTTTTTCACTCAGAGACAGCTTGTAGGCAATCTGCTTGGTGCGAAAACCTTGTGCCATTTGCTGCAATATTTCGCGTTGGCGCGGACTTAGTCGTTCCACAATTTCTGCTGCCTGCTGCTGCCGCACAATCGCAATGCTTTCTTCTTGCGGTAAGACTTCGATTTGCGAACCGACGAACAATTCAAGCTCGCCATTTTCGTCAAATAAGGGTGCAATCATGACCGCGTTGCGGAACGGTGACCCATCCTTGCGGTAATTTATAAGCTCGGCAAGCGCCGGGCGACGGGCATATATCGCCTCGCGCAGCTTTTCGGTTTGGCTATTTTCCGTATCTGGCCCGCGCAAAAACCGGCAATTGCGATGGAGTGATTCTTCCTCGGAATAGCCTGTCATCGCGCAAAACGCCCCGTTTACCGCAATCAACGGGTTGTCAGCCTGAAGCGGGTCACTGACCACAGTTGCTATCGGGCTATGCCGGATTGAATCCAAAACTGGATGCAATCGGCGTTTGGTTAGTGGCGTGCGCATCATCAGGTTGTACCTTGCAGGCAAAGTGCCGGAAAAACGTAGGCGTGGCAACTGCTACCTGATGTGCCGCAATTTCGCGGCAAGTTTACTCCGCCCCAACCCGCTCCACATCGGCACCTACTAACTGCAACTTTTCCTCCAACCGCTCATAGC
>JANMPK010000489.1:0-13435 GCA_031369825.1 Sphingomonadales bacterium | reverse complement strand
GGCGGTGTTGGAGGCGCGCTGCGGACTGAGCTTCTCGACTGCCGAGGTGTATTTGAACATCGCGGGCGGTTACCGCATTTCCGATCCTGCCGCTGATCTGGCGGTTGCGGCAGCTTTAGTGTCGGCTTTATCCGAACGACCGTTGCCGTCGGACGCGGTGCTGTTCGGCGAGGTCGCTTTGTCGGGAGAAATCCGTCCCGTGGCGCACGGTGCGCTAAGGCTCAAAGAATCGGCCAAGCTCGGTTTCAACCGTGCGCTGGTCCCGCCTTCGGTCAAAGGCCAGTCTGGAATTTCCACGCAAGAGTTTCGCACGCTCGCCAATCTCGTTGACCATATGCTGGGACGCGGTTAGCACGGCGTCCATGACCGCGCTCGATATTATTGTTCTTTTTCTCCTTGGCGGCGGAGCCGTTTTCGGTTTCATGCGCGGCTTTGTTCAGGAAGCGCTCTCATTAATCGCCTGGATTATGATTATCGCGGCGGTGCGGTTGTTGCACGGCCCGGCTGCGGCGATCATGTCGGAATGGGTTGGCACCGAAAGCGGTGCTGCGGTGCTGGCGTTTCTGGCGATCGTCATTGTAACCTACGCGTTTGGCCGCTGGATATCCAAATCGATCGGCAAGAAATCGCGCAAGTCGGTGCTTGGACCAATTGACCGCGTGTTGGGTTTTGGCTTCGGCGCGCTCAAAGGTCTGATCGGTGCGACCTTGATCTTCCTGCTGTTGGTGATGGGCTATGAAACCCTGTTTGGTGACAAAGCAAAGCGCCCCGAATGGATGACCGCATCACGGACCTATCCTTTGCTCAACGCTAGCGGCGATGCCATGTCGGCTTTTGTCCGTGACCGCCGCGATACGTCGGAGGCGGAAACCGCAGAGGCTCCATAATGGCGGTTGCATTATATAATCGAGACATATTGCGGCTCGCGGCGTCGTTGATTCCCGACGACCGCTTGGAGCATGCCGATGGCATTGCCGAGGCGCGCGCCCCTCTATGTGGCAGCCGGATACAGGCCGAAGTTGCATTTACACCAGACCATAAAATTAGCGCGCTGGCGCTGCGGGCTTCGGCTTGTGCGCTGGGGCAGGCATCGGCGGCGATTTTGCGTGCCAATGCAGTGGGTTCCGATATTGAGACTGTAGCGACAATTCGTGCGCAGATATCCGATATGCTGACCGTGGGTGCAGAACCCCCGCAGATTTGGCCCGAGCTTATTCTGCTCTCACCCGCCAAAGATTATGCGTCGCGGCACGCCGCAATACTGCTGCCTTATGACGCGCTTTTGGCGGCAGCTGAACAAATGAAACTGGCAAGCTGATGGAAGAGGCCGGACATAGCGTCATTTCGAGCGTTTTGTTCAGCGGCGTCATCCTGCTCGGCGCGGCTTTGCTGTCGGTGCTGATTTTCCGCAAATTGGGCTTGGGCGCGGTGCTCGGTTATCTGGTCGCTGGTATCATCATTGGTCCCGACGTTTTAGGGATAACCGGCGATGCAGAAACCATCCTCGGCTACTCCGAAATCGGTATCATATTGCTCCTGTTCCTGGTCGGTCTCGAACTGTCGCCGCGACGATTATGGCTGATGCGGCGCGATATATTCCTGTTCGGGCCATTGCAGGTTGCATTGTGCGGGCTGGCGATGTTCGCGCTTATTGGTGGCGTGATGCCCAGTTTTACTTGGGAGGCAGCGTTGGTCATGGGGTTGCCGCTGGCGTTGTCATCCACCGCGCAGGTGTTGCCATTGCTGCAATCGCGTGGGCGGCTGAAAACCGATTACGGCGAAAAAAGCTTTTCGATCCTGCTGTTTCAGGATTTGTCGATTGTGCCGTTGCTGACCATAGTCGCCGCCTTGTCGCGCGCACCGGCGCCAGAAGGTGCTGTCAGCGGCTGGCGATTGGTGGTCTACGCGGTAATCGCGATCATCGCCTTGGTGCTCGCCGGACGTTATTTGCTGTCACCATTACTGCGGTTGGTTGGCAAGATTTCGGAGCGCGAACTGTTCATCGTCACCGGCCTGTTCACCGTCTGCGCCAGCGCGGCGGTGATGCAGATGATCGGCGTTTCGGCGGCGCTCGGCGCATTTGTTGCGGGCGTAATGCTGGCCGAATCGCCCTACCGGCACGAGCTGGAGGCCGATATCGACCCGTTCCGTTCGATCCTGCTGGGCCTGTTTTTCATGGCGGTGGGGATGATGCTCGATCTCGATGTGATCGCCGCGCAGCCGTTGATGGTGGTTGGTCTCGCTGTCGCATTGATCGCGGTCAAAACCGGGGTCATCTTCGCGCTCGGGCGGTTTTTCGGGCTGACCAGCAGTGCTTCGATCATCATGGCGCTGCTGCTCAGTCAAGGCGGCGAGTTTGGCTTTGTGCTGTTTGCAGCGGCACAAAACGCTTTGTTGATCGAGCCCGAGGCGGCGAGCCTGTTCGGGGCGGTGGTGACATTGTCGATGGCCTCGACGCCGTTCCTAATGATCCTTGCGGGCAAGCTTGCTGCAAACAACAGCGGGCGCGACGTGCAGCTTGACGATCCCGAACTGGCAGAGCAGGCCAACGTTATCATCGTCGGCCACGGGCGGTTCGGGCAAAATGTGTCGCAGATCATGCAGGCGGCGGGGCGCACCGTGACGTTGATTGATATAAACCCGGAGACCATCGACAGGTCGGGCGAGTTCGGGCGCAAGGTATTTTACGGCGACGGCACGCGGATCGATTTGCTGCACCGTGCTGGCGCGGAACAGGCATGCGCGATATTCTTCTGTATAGATGACCGCGGGCTCGACGCCGAAACACTAACGCCGGTGCGCGAGACTTTTCCCAATACCAGGATATTCGCGCGCGCATATGACCGCAGACAGGCGCTGGCGCTGATGCGTGACCCCGATATTGTCATGGTCCGTGAGGTTTTCGAATCGTCGGTGCGGATGGCGGTCGATGCGCTGAAATCGCTAGGCACGAGTACGGACAACATAAAGAAAATTATCGGCGAATTCCGGCTGCGTGACGAAACGCGGCTTAAGGCGCAATTTGATACCGGCGATTTGCACGCCGGTTTCCGTCACAGCTTTGGCAGCGAGACTTCGGATGATTTCCTGATCGACTAAGCCTGCGCTTCGGCGTCGAGAAACGCAGCCACATCGGTCAAATCTACATCTTTGCTCAGGAACGTTTTTCCAATACCGCGCGCCAGCAAAAAGGGCAGGGTACCGCCCGCCATCTTCTTGTCATGCAGCATATGCCCGACCAGTCGGTCGCCGCTAGCGGAAACCTGTGCTTCGGCCAAGGTCGTAGGCAACCCTGCACGTCGCAATACCGCCGCGACCTTGTCGGCCTCGGCGTTGTCACACAGGCCCAGCCGCGCCGAATAGCGAAATGCAAGTGCCATTCCGGCTGCGACACCTTCGCCGTGTAACAACCTATCGGAAAACCCGGTCTCCGCCTCCAACGCATGGCCGAAAGTGTGGCCCAAGTTGAGCAACGCCCGCGTTCCAGTCAACTCACGCTCGTCAGCGGCAACAATCCGCGCTTTTGCGCTCACCGAATGGACAATGGCATATTCGCGTGCGGCTGCATCACCTGCAAAAAACGCATCGAGATTACCGCTGCACCAATCGAAAAATTCCGCGTCATCAATCAGGCCGTATTTCACCACTTCGGCAAAGCCAGCAGCCAATTGCCGCGACGGCAATGTGGCCAGCACATCGGGGTCAATCAACACGATCGACGGTTGGTGAAACGCCCCGACCAGATTTTTACCCGCACGGCTGTTAATCGCGGTCTTGCCGCCAACACTGCTATCGACCTGCGCGAGCAATGTCGTTGGAACCTGCACGAAACTGCATCCGCGCTTTACGATATGCGCAGCGAACCCTGTGATATCGCCAACCACACCACCACCCAGCGCAATGATATGGTCACTTCGCTCAACATGGCTGTCGAGCAGCCAATCGGTTAGCAGCTCCAGCTGTGACCAGCCTTTTGCGGCTTCACCCGATGGCAGCACGAAATGCGCGGTTTGTATGCCTGCTGATTGCAAAGATGCCTGAAAAGCAGGCCAGACATGCTGCGCCACCTGATCGTCTGTTACGACCAATAACCGGCCGCCACGCGCAAATGGTTGCAGAATCTCGCCAGCACCGCGCAACAGCCCTGCCTCGACATGAATATCATAAGGCTGGTCAGCCAAATCGACAGTTATCATGGTCATTACGCCATAGCTTTCAGTATGTTTTCAACGGTCAGCGCATGGGGTGCTGTATCGCTGCGGATATGGATGTTGGCTTTGGCATAGATCGGGTTCCTTGCCACACCAAGCTCGGTCAAAACTTTCCCGGCATCCCGGCCATGCAATAACGGCCGGTGGTTGCGCCTGCCTACGCGCTCAACCAAGATGGCGATGTCGGCATCAAGCCAGATAGACAGTGCTTTCTCCAATATCACCGCGCGGGTTTCTTCATTGATAAAAGCACCGCCGCCGGTTGCGATGACTTTGGGTGTGCCGTCGATTAGCCGCGCAATCACCCGCCGTTCGCCATCACGGAAATAAGGCTCGCCAAAGCGTTCAAAGATTTCGGCTACTGTCATACCCGCCGCGGCTTCGATTTCATCATCGGCATCAGCGAAGGGCATATTTAACCGGTCCGCAAGCTTACGCCCTACACTGCTTTTTCCGACGCCCATCATACCAACCAGCACTATTGGACGGTCGGCGGGGACATGTGGCCGTTCCGGTGCGTTGTCGCTATGTTGGTTGTGATGTGAAGCCATTGCGATGTGGCCTATATATCGGCTAGGCGTAGCCGGAAAGCAATTTGCCGTTGCGCCGGATTCGACAACATGGAACAGCGAAATGCTTAAATGACTGGCCAGCGGAGAGGAAGTAATAGATGGAAGTTGCTGCTAAGCGCTGCGATTTTCGCCGTTGCCTTGATATTTTGGTTAGAGTGGCTGGGCAGCGAAAGGCACCAAACAGTCACCGAAATTCCTATAGCTGCGCCGGATGCCAGAACGAAAACGGGTTCAAACATTGACAAATAAAAAGACAAAGTCGGCAATATTACTGGTTGGTGCGGCGGCGTTGATTTTTACGCTACCCGCGATCGGCCAGCAAGGACCGGAATCGTTGCTGCCACCTGGTTTTGGTGATCCGCCACCACCAACACCGCCTGCGACGACCCGTCCATCAACACCCGACCCGGCCTCGCCAGGAAATCCGGCAACGCCCCGTCCATCGTCATCCAATACGGCAACATCCGACGATGATGACAAAAAAGATGATGACAGGGACGATGAGGACGAAGACGAGGAAACCGAAGGCGTCATCCGTTATGATGTACCGCCAGCGGCGCGCCGTTCTTTAAAAGCCGTTGGCATCATTTCACCGGCATCGGGCGGATTTCCTGCTGACGCCTATGGCAGCATAAACGGAACGTTCCTTAAAAACGCGCTGCGTCAGACAAAAGGACCACTTGCATCGCGCTGGGCAACAATCATGGGACGCAGGCTTCTTGTAAGCCGCACCGATACACCGTCCAATATTAACGGTGCCGACTGGACTGCTGAGCGCGCTTGGCTGCTGCTGCGTATGGGTGATGCGGTGACTTCGCGGCAACTGGTGCAAGAAGTCGATGCCGACCGATATTCAAAACGTCTTTACCAAGTTGCGATGCAAACATTTTTGGCCAATGGCGATCTTGGCGGCATGTGCCCCTTGGCTGAAAATGGCGCGCGTATAGCTGCCGACCCGACATGGAAAATGGCGCGACCCATTTGCGCGTCTTTGGCGGGCGAACAGGGCACGGCGACCGCGTTGCTAAATCAGGCACGGTCACAGCGCTGGACGACCGGTATTGATTATTTGCTCGCGGAAAAAGCGGTGGGTGTCGGCACCAATGGCCGTCGCTCTGTGAAGATCGAATGGGACAAGGTTGACGGCATCAATTCTTGGCGTTTCGGGCTGGCGGCGGCAACCGGATTAGAACCTCCGGCGCGGATTTATGCTAATGCCGGGCGTCATATGGATGGATGGCGGGCTTTGTTGCCGATGACCTCTGTCGCAGCGCGGACGAAAGCGGCACCCGGCGCAGCGGCGCTCGGTGTTTTTTCGAACCGTGATATGGTCGATCTTTATAGCCAAATACTTGATGATACTGATGCAGTCGCCGCAGACCAAGCACGAGCAGAATTTCTGGCTGCCGCTTATTCCGGGGCTGACGAGAGTGCACGAATAAGTGCAATGACAAGTCTTTGGGACGGCGCCAACGCAGGGGCGGATTATCATGCGATGTTGGTGCTTACAGCACGTGCCGCAGCGCTTATAATGCCGTCTTCTAACCAATCTGGCAGCGCTGATCGCATTATCGCCTCGATGATGACCGCAGGCCTGGATACTCCTGCTGCGGCATGGACGAATATTGTCGACGAAGGATCGCTTGGCTGGGCATTGCTTGCGGTTGGCGCGCCTAAACGAAGTGCGACTGTGCAATATGGCCCTTTGGATAGCTTTTACGACAATGACAGCAGCAGCGATGTCCATAAATCAAAGCTTTTGCTGGCAGGTTTGGCAGGGCTCGGCCGTCTGGATGCTGAGGCACAAGCCGATTTTGGCGGTGACCTTGAAGTCAATATCGTCCGCCAAACCCAGTGGACACGCGCGATATCTGCGGCGGCTGATCGGGGTGAAAGCGGTACGGTCGCCTTGCTCGCGTTAAGCGGGTTGCAAGCGTCGGATTGGACCAAAGTGCCCCCGCATCATCTTTATTATATTACCCGCGCTTTACGCCAGGTCGGCTTGGAGGCCGAGGCTAGGATGATCGCCGCAGAGGCTGTCACCTTCGGCTGAATGGTCATGGATAGAACTTGGTGACGAACGATCTTTCAAGCCCTGCCGATGCCGGGCTTATTGATCGTTTTCTTGAAATGATGGCGGCGGAACGCGGGGTGGCAGGCAACACATTAAATGCCTATCGCAGCGATCTTGCTTCGGCGTCAAAGCTACTTGGCGGCAAGTTGGCGCGCGCGGATGCGTCGGCTTTGGCCGAATTGGCATCGTGCTGGGGTGCGCTGGCAAACAGTTCGATCGCGCGCAAAGCGTCTGCACTTCGCCGTTTTTTCGGATTTTTGTACGAAGAAGGTTTGCGTGCGGATAATCCGTCGTCGGCTCTGCCAAAACCGATGCAGGCACGCGGCTTACCCAAAATATTGGATCAGCATGAAGTGGATATGCTGTTCACTGCTATTGAAACCCGTTTGGCCCGGGCGCATCCCTCAGCACGGGATTACCGGCTCGCAGCGTTGGTCGAGCTGCTCTATGGATCAGGGTTGCGCGCAACTGAGCTGGTAGCATTGCCGCGAACATCAATCGTCGCAGACCGCCCGTTCATCATATTAACTGGCAAGGGATCAAAGGAGCGCCTGGTGCCGATTTCTGATCGTGCGCGGCATGCCGTTTCGGTGTGGTATGCTTTTGTACCGCGCGATTCGCGGTTTCTTTTCCCATCGCGTAGCGGCCATATAAGCCGCATTCGATTGTTCCAGATCATCAAGGCATTGGCCGCTGAATCCGGTCTTGATCCGGCAAAGGTGAGTCCGCATGTGCTGCGGCATGCCTTTGCCACGCATTTACTGACAGGCGGAGCCAATTTGCGCGCTTTGCAGGCGATGCTCGGCCATGCCGATATCGCCACCACACAAATCTATACGCATGTTGATAGCAGCAGGCTGGTTGAACTGGTGAATAGGCGCCATCCTTTGGCAAAGCTCAACTTGTCGCGTTGACGGTGACGGTTGGAGGTTCTAACCCGAATTCATGACTGTTTATCTCGATTTTGAAAAGCCGGTTGCTGCGCTCGAAGCACGTATCATTGAATTACAGGAGGCAGCAGACGAGAGCGAGGTTGATGTCGCGGCAGAGATACTCAAGCTGCGCGACAAAGCCGACAAGCAACTGCGGGATACCTACACCAAATTAACGGCTTGGCAGAAGACCCAGGTTGCCCGGCATCCAGAACGCCCGCACTTCAAACATTTCGTTGACGCAATGTGTGACGATTTTCTGCCACTGGCCGGTGATCGCGCCTTTGCCGATGATCAGGCAATATTGGGTGGGTTTGCGCAGCTTGGGGACCGCAAGGTGATGTTGATCGGCCATGAAAAAGGCGACGATACGCAGAGCAGGCTTCATCATAATTTTGGCATGGGTAAACCCGAAGGATATCGTAAAGCGATCAGGCTGATGGAACTGGCGGATCGGTTTAATCTGCCCGTCGTGACCCTGGTCGATACCTCTGGTGCGTTTCCGGGCGTGCAGGCTGAAGAACGCGGGCAAGCAGAAGCAATCGCCCGTTCCACTGAAAAGTGTCTCTCGCTTGGCGTGCCAATGATAGCGTGCATTGTTGGTGAAGGCGGTTCGGGGGGCGCGGTTGCGCTTGCGGCGGCAAACCGGGTGCTGATGTTTGAACATGCTGTCTATTCGGTGATTTCACCCGAAGGATGTGCCTCTATCTTGTGGCGAACAGGGGATAAGGCGGAGGACGCAGCGCAAGCGATGAAAATGACGTCTCAGGATCTGAAATCCTTGGGCGTAATCGACAGGATTGTTAAAGAGCCGATGGGTGGTGCGCACCGCGATCATGCTTTGGCAACGGCTGCGCTCGGTCAGGCAATTGGCGAGGAATTGGACGCGCTTGCGGTATTTTCAGCTAAGGAATTGCGTCAGCAACGCCAGACCAAGTTTCTCGCAATGAGTGCATGAAGCCCGCTAAGCCGTTGCTCCGAATCAAGAATTTACGAGGCGCTGGCACAAAATATGCTACACAGCGTTTAGTAGGTTGGAGGACTGCAAAAATGAACTACAGCAAAAAAATACTGGCGTTTGGCGCAGCAGCGCTGGCGATTTCAACCCTGAATGTTGCGGCACCGGTTGCCGCCCAATCAAAAGCCAAAGTCACCACACCCAAGCCGTTTTCAGCTAAGGAAAAGGCGGAAGGGGCAAAATATCATCCCGAAATCCTGAAAGAATTTGGCGAGCCCATGCAAAGCCCGCAAACCGCTTATGTGGTACGCGTTGGCAAGAATATCGCGCTGCAATCTGGTCTCGGCAATGCAGAGAGCGACTTCAATGTTACGCTGCTAAATTCTTCTGTAAACAACGCATTCGCTATTCCCGGGGGCTATGTTTACATAACCCGCCAACTGGTCGCCTTGTGCAATAGTGAAGCCGAAATGGCGGGTGTTCTTGGTCACGAAGTCGGCCATACGGCAGCCCGCCACAGCAAAAAGCGGCAAAAAAATTCAACAATCGCCAGCATATTGGGCGCTGGTGGAACCATATTAGGCGCAGTTTTAGGCGATAGTGGCGGCCTTGCAGGAATATTAGGCAGCGGCTTGAAACAATATTCCGGCACATTCGCTCAGCTTTTCAGCCTGTCTTACTCACGCGGTCAGGAAGAGCAGGCCGATGACTATGGCATTCGCTATCTCAGCAAGGCCGGATATGATGCAACAGCGTTGTCATCTATGCTGAACTCCCTAGCAATGCAAACCGCAGTCGATGCGCGTGTTGCGGGCCAAAGCGGCGGTGCAGCTATTCCCGAATGGGCAAGCACGCACCCCGATCCAGCTAAACGCGTTGTGCGTGCGGCGACTAATGCAAAAGCTTATCCTGTCAGCACAATACGCAAATCCGATACGCATTTTGCGGCAATTAACGGCATGCTGTACGGTGATGATCCGGCGCAAGGCGTGGTCGAGGGTCAAGACTTTCTGCACCGTGATATCAAGCTGAAATTCACAGTGCCGACCGGATTCGGTATGCAGAATGGGACGCAGGCGGTTTCGATCAATGGCAATGGTGGACAGGCTATCTTCACTCAAGGTGCGTTTAACGGTGACAGGCAGGCTTATGTTGCCGCCGCTTTCAAGTCGGTATCGGGTGACCAGCAGACGGTTACACCTGGGCCTATCAACCAGACTACGGTCAATGGCATTCCTGCTTTTTATTCGACAGCAGTGGTAACGACGCAGCAAGGTCAGCGTGAATTGACGGTGTTTGCTTATGAATGGGCCGCCAATACAGCTTATCATTTTGTCACTGTGTCGGCAGCGAATGCTCGCCCTTTCAACATTATGTTCCAGAGCATGTCACGGCTGAATGCGACCCAAATAGCGGCGATCAAAGCACGTAAGGTAAAGGTTGTGACGGTCGCTAAAGGCGAAAGCGTTGCATCACTAGCGGCAAAAATGGCTTATACGTCGCTTCAAACCGAGCGGTTTTTGGCACTCAACGGTCTATCTGGCAGCGCAACGATTGCTTCGGGACAGAAAGTCAAAATCGTAACATATTGACTGGCGATTGCAGAAGCAACTGGCCAATCAAGTGGCTTACAAGCAAAGAAAAGGGCGGCGACCAATGGTCACCGCCCTTCTTTCTTGTTGTTACGCCAGCCCTAAGGCGACGTATCATCAATAATTATGATTCAAGCGAGTTGTTCACGTCGTTGAATGTATTGCTGAGGTTCGAACCAAGGTTGCCCATTGCAACGATTGCAGCAACTGCGATCAAAGCGGCGATCAGGCCGTATTCAATTGCAGTAGCGCCGTCTTCGTTCTTCATGATTTTCGAAAAAAGTTTCATTTTAGGTCTCCTGTTGCTTAAATTCATAACACCCGAGTAGTTATCTGTTCAACAATAACCACCGTACCTGCCCTGATAATCTAGTGAGTCCTACCAAATCGTTAATTGAATGTTCAATTTGAGATGTCGGTAACTTCATTAGATACGGTTGCCCACATACCGTTGGTTGAATCAGCGACATTTTTCACCGATGCAACGATTGCAATTACAATCAACGATACTATCAAGCCATACTCCACTGCTGTCGCGCCTTGTTCACATCCTTGGATGCGTCGAATTAGACCCATCATATTCTGGCTCCTCTTCATAACTTGGTTGCGAGCCCCCCTTATTTTTCACACAAGCGTTAACAAAACCTTGCGATTGAATGAGAAAATGGAAAAAAATCCGACAATGCTATTCGTGGTTGCGGCTGCATTAACCAACCAAGCTGGTGAAATATTGCTACAAAAGCGCCCAGAGGGTCGCCAGATGGCCGGGCTTTGGGAATTCCCCGGCGGCAAGGTTGATAGCGGCGAATCACCCGAATCAGCTTTAGCGAGAGAGCTTTTGGAGGAATTGGATGTGGTCGTTGACCCATCCGACTTGCATCCCTTTGCCTTCGCCAGTGAGCCGCTCGGCAACCGGAACTTGCTCTTGCTGCTCTATGTTTGCGATATATGGCAAGGCGACGCCAAGCCATTGGAGAGTCCGGAAATACGCTGGCTAAAGCCAGCCGACATGCACATGCTGCCGATGCCGCCGGCCGATAAACCGCTTGTGATGGCACTTCAGGGAAGAACTAAAACCTAATCTTTGGCTGACGGAGGCTGCAATATAGCGGCGAGCGATACCGTGCCACTGCCCCTTTTTGCGGGTTGCGGCTGATCCGTCGACGGTGCCCACCCGCTCAAATGAATATGGACGAATTGTTCTTCAACCCTGCCATCGCCTGCCGCCTTTGAACGCCAGATGACATCGAGACGCTTGATAAAATTACGGCCAAGGTAACGCCGCAGACCAGTCAGGCTATTGCCAATCCCCATATCGCGCAAATCTAGAACCAGCCGCCGCCAGTCGCTATAGCGTATTAAGGTCTTATCCACATCCGCCACTGTCAAAGTAAAGCCAGTGCGGGTCAAAAGATCTGCTGCGACGCGCAGGTCAATTTGCGGATGGATATGTGGCGATGCGCCGTTGCCTTCGGTTGCCAACAGTGCTCCTTTAAGGCTGGATAATGTTCCTGCTCCGAACATATGCCCCAGAAATAGCCCGTCGGGCCGTAAGCACCGCCTTATCTGAACAAGTGCGCCGGGCAGATCGTTGACGCTGTCCAATGTTCCTGCACAAATGATCAGATCGAAACTGCCGCTGGCAAAGGGCAGCCGGTCTTCTTCGATAACATCTGCTGAACCTGCTGACCGCTCTGATCCGCTTAGCGCAGCCAGAACAATATTTTGCCCACGCTCACCCAATATTTTGTGCGCATAAGCAGACATCGGGCCGATAATTAGCACGTCATTGAAAGGCCGGCTGATATCGACCAGCCGATCGGCAAGATCATCCGCGATATGTTGCCATAAAAACGAACCGCTGCGCCGTCCTGAACGTTCGCGCATAGCTCGCCGCCTTTTGCGATCAAAAATTTCAGGTGGATGGCCCTCTTGCGACATTTGCGCCTTGTGCCGGTGTGGGCTTTATCCGACAAGACCTTGTGGCCCTGCTTTTTGAAATAATGCGCCCTGCGCTTGATTTCGTTCTGCCTGAACGCTGTCCTTCGTGCGGCGTGATAACGCCTGCTGGCGGCACTTTTTGCGGGCAGTGCTGGCAGAAAATGCACTTTCTTGTTCCGCCCTGGTGCGCGAGTTGCGCTGTGCCTTTTGCTTATGAACAGGGCGAAGACGCACGCTGCGCAACCTGCCTTGTCAGTCCGCCAGGACATGATGGTATCAGGGCGGCAGTGGCATATGATGATGTGTCCAGCCAGGTCGCCCTTAAGCTAAAATATGGGGGTAAGATCGGGCTTGCAAAAATGATCGCGGCTCAGTTGGTGCGACATCTTCCCGCCGATAAGAGCAGCGTGCTTGTAACACCGGTGCCGCTGCATTGGACGCGTCTGTGGTCACGCAGCTTTAACCAGTCGGCATTGATCGCAAAGGAACTGGCCAGGATTAGCAATCTGGAATTTATACCCGACCTGTTACTGCGGACCAAACGCACCCCGAGTATGCGCGGGCTATCGGCCAAAGACCGCCGCCGCGCGGTTGGTAAGGCGTTCACGCTTAACCCGCGTTGGCGTGGGCGGATCGACGGTGCGCGGATAATCTTGGTCGATGATGTGCTAACGACCGGCGCGACCAGTGATGGTTGCATCAAAGCGCTGAAAAGCAACGGTGCCGATTGGGTGCAATTGTTCTGCTGGGCAAGGGCATTGCGCGGCGAAGCGCTGACTGAGTGGCATCCAATCAGCATCGACGCTTGACTTAAGCGCGTCTCAATCCCATTTCTGTTTGATGACAGCCGCTGTTGAAATCTACACTAAATTTGCATGCCCATATTGTTTTCGGGCGAAGCACCTGCTTGACAGCAAGGGTGTTAAATATACCGAATACGACATAAGCGCAGGCGGGCCAAAGCGTCAGGAAATGGTGGAACGTGCGCCGGGTGCGCGCACAGTGCCACAGATATTCATCAATGGCGCGGCCATTGGCGGCAGCGATGATCTGCATGCGCTTGATGCCAACGGAAAGCTTAATGCGTTGCTTGCTGGAAGTGCGTCGGGATGATCAGCTTTGACCTTTGCTGTGGTAGCGGGCACCGCTTTGAAG
>JANMPK010000382.1:0-3052 GCA_031369825.1 Sphingomonadales bacterium | reverse complement strand
CCCCGCGCCCTCGACACGAACGGGAGAGGGCGGTGCCCATTATTGACCCTTAATACCGGCTATCGAAAGTCGCGGTCAGCGTGGCCTTGCCGTTGGCTGGCACCGCAACGCTCCATTCCACCCGGTCGGCGGAGATGCGTTTGCCTTCTTGGCTTTGTTCGGTGATGCGAACATCACCCCATAGGCCTGACTGGCCCATATCGACAGTGATGTCTTCATTGCGCGCATTGGTGAATTCATAGCGCATCCGGGTTTTCCAGCGACTGGAGTTTATCCGCGTGCGTTCTTCAACGACGGTCTTGACCTTCACGTCGAACGCGTCGCCGGTGCGGATCGACATTGCGCTGCCCATCGGGGTTGCTTCAATCGCGCTCTCGCCGATGAACTGCGGGTCGCCGCGCTTGTCGCGCATATAGACGCGCATCGTGCCTGACGGCAGCTGGTCGCCAAGGCCACCGCCACGCGATGTCGAGAATTTGAGCACCGACGACGCGCTGGCCGCTTCGTTGGTAGCGAGCCAGCCATTGTTGAATTCATAAACCTTGCGGGCCGGCGCGGCCTTCACATCGAGAAAGCTCACCTGCTTTTGCTGCGCGTTCGATATCGTTGTGCGTTCGCTTAAGGGATAGAGATAATAATCGCCCAGCCGCTCGCGGTCATTGCTCTCGGTCCCGGCCTCGTCAATCGTGCCGGTGCTGTCGTTCCACGGCGTCTGATATTGCCGCCGCCCGCCACCACCGTTGGGGTTGCCGGCAACCAGCAGCACATCGGCGTTGGTATAATCGGTGCCGGTATTGTTGGTCAGAGTGACCCATCCCTGAACGTCGATGGTCTGCTTGGCGTCATCGAACAACGTCACATAATCGGACGTCCAGCCAAGGCCAGGGGTCAAATATGTAAGCGTTGTCGGGGTCGAGCCACCTTTGGATTCGAGCGTTACCGACAGTGTGGGCCGTGCGCGGAGATTAGGTGGCACTTTGTCAAAGATGACGCGGACGGGCAGGCCGTCGTCGCGCAACACCTCGATAGTATCGCCGATCTGCAAAACAACACCGCCATTGGCCGCGAGCACTTTGGCGCGGACGCGGGTTTCGGCGCCTGTTGCGGGATTGGTACGCAACAATGTTATCGTCTGACCCACCGCTTTTTCCATCAGCTTGGCAGGCGTTAGCAGATCATAATCGAAATTCTGTTCGACAATACCGATGCCGGGTCCGGTCAGGGTAACGGTTTCAGCGCGGATCTGCGCGGAGACGTCGGGAAATTCCTGTTTGGAGCGGCCAGACGGCAGGTTCATCCGCCGTGTGTCCTGCACCAGGCTTTGGCCATTCTGATAAATTGTAACCGCGACATCGCCTTGTGCGGTAGCCTCCCCGGGAATGGCCACGCTGGTTGGCGCAGCATTTTGGGCGAGCAGGGGCATCGCAAGCGCGCTCCCTAATCCAAGTAGCAACAGCTTGCGCATTTCATCCTCCCTGTAACAATATCACATAGGATGGACTAAGATTCTCAAGATGACCAGAGTATTAACGACGACGAGGCATTATTCCGCCGCAGTTACAATATCTTCGTCATTGGCTGACTTGGGCCGACGCGCACGCGGTTTGCGGACTGGTTTGGCTTCGGCTTCGACATCGTCAAAGTCGCTGGCAATCGCAATCGACGGTGGCAGCACAGCAAGATCAAGGCCGGCAGGTTCGTCCACAGGCTCTTCGCTATGGTGGCGACGCGGTGCGCGGTTGGCGTTGCGGTCGTTGTTAGAGCGCTCGGGCCGGTCGTTGCGGTCATTAGGGCGCGGACGCCGGTTTTCGTTATTGGCGTCACGTTGCGGACGGCGTTCTTCGCTGTCATTGCTATTGGCACTGCGATCATCATTGTCTTCAGCTCTTTCCGCCTCGACATTCACGCCTTCGCCCGAATCCTGTTGGTCATAGGATGACTGGCGGTCTTCATTTTGCCAATCGTCACGGTCCTCACGTGTATCTTCACGGGGACGACGCTCGCCCTGCTGTTCCTGACGTGTTTCTTGGCGGCTGCGGAAATCGGCGAGCACGCGGAAATAATGGTCAGCAAATTGCAGATGATATTCGGCGTTGACGCGGTCATCGTTGAACTGCGCATCGCTGGCCAGTTTTTTGTATTTTTCCAGCATCTGGCTCGCGTTGCCGCGCGCACGATTGTCGATGCTGTTATTATAATCGAAACCGCTACGGTTATTCTGCTGCTGCCGGTTGCTATTATTATTATTGTTATTCCGACCGCGACGCCGATTGTTATTATTTGGCTGGCGACTGTTGTTATTGTTCATAAGGGCTAACCCGTCCTCAAATAAGCACTTTTATATGTGATGCCCCGGTAACCCTGTTCTTTCCGGGTTGCGCCAAGGCTGTCCCAAGCCTTGTTTTCATGTCCGTGCGCTGGGGGGCGGCTTCGCGCAAAAGCCCGCTTTCGGGCGATTTTGCTGCGTTGCACCTTCCGTCCTAGTCGTTGCTGGACATGATTCCAAGCGAAAAGCGCAAAGCTCGTGGATTTCCGCCCAAATCACGGCGTATTTCGGTGTATAACCCAGCTTTACTTGCCAAATTGCTAACGGCTTCTGTCTGCGTATAGCCAATTTCAAAGACCGCGATTCCGTTCGGCGCGAGTATTGCAGGAATTTGCGGCATGAGGACATGGTAATCGTCCAGCCCGTCCACCCCGGCAAACAACGCGCTGTGCGGTTCGTGTTCAACAACCGTCGGGGCGAGGGTCGCATCGTCCTCCACATAAGGCGGGTTGCACAGGATAAGGTCGAACCGGCCCAGACCCTGTGTCCAGCCAGCAGCACGCCAGTCGACGTGTTGAAACGCTGCGCGGTCGTCAAAGCCAAGTTTCGCAGCATTGCCCTTGGCCACGGCCAACGCGGCGACACTGGCGTCAACACCAATTCCTGTTGCATCTGGAAAGGCCGATAAAGCTGCCAACAACAACACCCCTGATCCTGTGCCAAGGTCAAGCACCCGTTTTGGTTCGCCGCGTCCGGCAAATGCCGTTACCGCCACCTCGATCAACG
>JANMPK010000363.1:0-2334 GCA_031369825.1 Sphingomonadales bacterium | reverse complement strand
CTACGCAATTGTCGAACAGCGCGCCGATATGGGCGGCACATGGGATTTGTTCCGTTACCCCGGCATCCGCTTTGATACCGATGTTTTTACGATGGGTTATCGTTTCAAACCTTGGCGGAACGCAAAAAATCTGGCCGATGGTTCTGATGTACGCGCCTATGTAAGCGAAACCGCCGCAGAATTTGGTATAGTTCCGAACATCTGTTTCGGACACCGCGTATTGTCGGCAGACTGGTCCAGCGCCGATGCGTGCTGGACGGTCAAAGTAAGGCGAAACTCCGATGGCGATGTTGTAACTTACAAGGCCAATTTCCTTTATATGGCTGCGGGCTATTACGATTATGAAGCAGGATATCGTCCGGAATTTCCGGGCGAAGCGAATTTTACCGGACAAATCGTTCATCCGCAGCATTGGCCTGAAGACCTCGACTATTCCGGGAAGACGGTCGTGGTAATCGGTTCGGGCGCGACCGCAGTCACTTTGTTTCCCGCGATGGCCGAAGTGGCGAAAAAAGTCGTCATGTTACAGCGCACACCAACCTATCTATATCCGGTAGCGCAGACCAGCACGCTGGACACCTGGCTGCGAAAAATAATGCCCGCCAATACGGCCCATGCAATTACCCGCCGCTGGAATATTGGGATGCAGCGTTTTGCATTCCGCATGGCGCGCAGAAATCCTGAAAGAATGAAGCGTAACCTGCTAAAATGGGCGCGCGAAAAATTGCCCGCCGACTATCCCAGTTTTGAGAAGGACTTTGTGCCCCCGTATAACCCTTGGGAACAGCGGGCATGTGCCGTTCCTGAAGATGATGTGTATAAAGCGATTGCCAGCGGTAAAGCGGAGATTGCGACAGACCATATTGATCGCTTCACCGCAAAGGGCATAATGCTGAAATCCGGGCGCGAGCTTGAAGCCGATATCATTGTCACAGCGACCGGTCTGAACCTGGTGACGATGGGCAAGATGGCCATGAGCGTTGATGGGGAACCAACGCGGATGTCCGAACATTATTATTACAAGGGTGCAATGTTCAGCGACATCCCAAATATGGTCAGCATATTCGGCTATGTAAATGCCAGCTGGACACTGAAGGCCGATATCGTCGCAGACTATGTCTGCCGGTTGCTGAAAGTGATGGACGCCAAGGGCGCAAAGATTGCCAACCCGAAACTCGGCAAGACCGACATGCCGCGCTTACCCTTTGTCGGAGAATTCTCGTCTGGCTATATCGCGCGTTCTGCCGATAATCTTCCGGTAAATGGCGACCGTCACCCGTGGCGCGTGCTGCAAAATTATCACGCCGAAAAGAAAATTTTGACGAAAGATCCAGTTGATGATGGCGTGCTGCTATTTTCCGGACCAACAGCGGCAATTGTTCATCATCAAGAAGAACTGATCGCGGCGGAATAGCTATTTTGATTGTCGGTCTAACCGGCTATCGCGGCTGGCATGACTGCTTATGATCAACTGATACAGCCCGATAACGGGCAAAACGCCATTCCAATACAGATCGTCGACAAAGACGGTTTTGAAGACTGGCTGGTGGCGCAGTCCGATGCCGTGCGGGCCACAGTAAAGGCGCAGAAATTTACTGGCGGCGCTAATGATATTGCGATTTTGCCGGGCGAGAAGCCGGGCGATTGGGCTGTGGTTGCCGGTGTTGCTGATACAGCAAAGCTGGGCGTGTGGAATTTGGCCAAGGCGTCAGGCAATCTGCCCGAAGGCACCTACCGGTTGGTGGATGCCGATGCCGGCGATGCGATGCTCGGCTGGATGCTCGGACAATATAGTTACGACGAATATTTGAGCGACCCCAAGGTAACCGGTGCGCGCGTTTTGCTGGTTAAGGAGCCGGGGCGAATACAAGGTGCAGCGCATCAGGCAGCGGCGACCGCGTTGGTGCGCGATCTGGTCAATTGTCCGGCGGCGGATATGGGGCCGAACGGACTGGAGGCGGAGGCCAAGCGTATCGCCAAGGCGCATAAGGCCGAAGTGACTGTCACCAGCGGCGATGCTCTCGAAACCGGCTATCCGCTCATCCACGCGGTCGGCAAAGCGGCGATGCGCGAACATGCGCCGCGACTGATTGAGCTTGAGTGGGGTGACCCGCGCCATCCGCGTATCGCCATTGTGGGCAAGGGCATCACCTTCGACAGCGGCGGGCTGAACGCCAAGAACGCCGCCGGTATGCGCATTATGAAGAAGGATATGGGCGGGGCTGCGCATGCGCTGGCACTGGCCGAACTGATCATGTCGGCGCATTTGCCGGTGCGGTTGCACATGCTGGTCGCAGCGGCGGAGAATGCGATTGCCGGAAACGCGCTTCGTCC
>JANMPK010000332.1:0-2774 GCA_031369825.1 Sphingomonadales bacterium | reverse complement strand
CTTTGGCATTGACAGGCAAGGGCCGTTTCGCCATTGCGCTGCTTCCTTAGCGGGACCGGCCCTTATGCTTTCGCATATTGCCCCGCAAAGTGTGGACAGGTGGCCGAGTGGTTAAAGGCAGCAGACTGTAAATCTGCCCGGTTTTCCGTACGCTGGTTCGAATCCAGCCCTGTCCACCATTTACGCGCTGCCGCGCACAAGCAATCTCACTGGCACGGGTTCGGTATCGGGGGCGTCACCCTTCAGCACGGCAATGAGCGCTTCCACCAGCATCTCGCCCGCGCGCAAATAATCCTGCTCGATGGTCGTGAGCGGCGGTTGGGCATAACCGCCGGTAGCGATTCCGTCGAAGCCGACGACGCGGACGTCCTTGCCGACGGCAACTCCGTGTTCGTCGAGCGCACGCATTGCACCCAACGCAATGAAGTCATTAGCGCAGAACAATCCGTCAAACACGACGCCATCGCGGATCAGGCCGCTGACCGCTTCATAGCCCTGATCCTCGCGCACCGCATTTTCGGGCAAAGGCGGGCAGATAACCGGCAGCCCTTTCTTTCTGGTCAGCGCCATATAGGTGTCGATGCGATCCCGAAACTGAGGCTGTTCGCTATCCATAGGGCCGATATAAGCGATGTTTCGGCAGCCCTTGGCGCGCAAGTGATCAAGCGCGAGTTCAGTCCCTTGCACATTGTCGCTTTTGATCGAGATCAGGTCTTCTTTGCTTGCACCCCAGCAGATCATCGGGGTTTTGTGCTTGGAATAATCGCCAAAAAACTGCCAGCCTTCGACATTCTGGCCGCTGCCGATGACGATCAGGCCATCGGCTTGCCTGCTGCCGGTGTAGTTGGCAAAGAAATTCGCGGGCGAATCATGAAACGAGATGATGAGGTTATAGCCGCGTTCGGATGCCGACGCAGCGATGCAGCCGAGGAGTGAGAGATAGAACGGGTTGATGTTCGCCTTGTTTTCGCCCCGGCGGCACAGAATGACGAGCGCGATTGAAAAGGTCTGCTGCGTCCGCAGCCGCATGGCGTTGTGATCGACGGTGTAGTTCAGCTCATTCGCCAGCTTTACGATACGTGCGCGCGTATCCTCATTGACTTTTTTGTCACCGCGCAGCGCGCGCGATACCGTTGGCTGTGACACCCCAAGCATCGCCGCGATCTGATGCGCTGTGATCCGCCCCTCTTTTCCCATGGAGATGCCTTTAGCAGCCCTGTCTGTTCAAGTCACTTTTTCATCAGGTGCTTGGCGAGCGCATGATAGGCGGGAAGCGAAGTCGGATCAAAATTCACATTCCCCGCTACCGGATGCGACGCGAAGCGGGCGATCACCATCTGTGCCTTCGGGTCGATATAAATGACCTGCCCGTGGATGCCGCGTGCGGAGTAGGCACCATGTTCGTTGTGGCTGACCCACCACTGGTTACGATAGGACCAGCCGGGCAGCGTTGGATAAGCGCCGTTCTTGGCGAACTCTGCCTTACCGCCGCCTTTGATGATGTCGGCTATGACTGCGGCAGGAACGATCTGCTTGCTTTTCCATTTTCCCCCCAACCGCATCATTTCGCCAAAGCGGGCCATGTCACGCAAGGCGGGCATCAAGCCGCCGCCGCCAAAGGGCGTGCCCTGCGCATCGACCTGAATCGCCGCGTCCTGCTCCATACCAAGCTTTGACCAGAAGCGATCTTCCAGCTGATCGCGCAATGGCGCGCCGCCCGCACGCGCGACGATCCACCCGAGCGCATCGGTGTTGGCGGTGCGATAGGTAAAGCGCTCGCCATGCTCGCCCTTGGCGCCGATGGTCGGCAAGAACGCGAGGAAGCCATCGGGGCCGTTATAATTCGCAGGGCGCGGTGCGGCGCGGCCAGCGACTGCGTACCGCGCAATATCGGCGTTGGAGTTGGTATAGGTTTCGTCGAACGCGATTCCTGTCGTCATGTCCATGACGTGCCGCACGGTTGCGCCTGCAAAGCCGCTGCCCGCAAGTTCGGGAACATAGTCGGTCACTAGCTTTTCCGGATCGATCTTGCCCTCGGCGACAAGGCTCGCGGCTAATGTGCCGACAAAGGACTTGGTCACCGAATAAGCTATATGCTGGGTTTCGGCGGTGGTTACACCGAAATAGTGTTCGTAAACAATCCGCCCTTTGTGCAGCACAACGATGCCGTCGGTGTAATTGGCGGCTAGCGAATCCTTCCAGCTCATCGTCTTGGTGCCGCCAATCGGGGTGAAGGTCACCGCGTCGATATCGGCCCGCTCCGCGCGCGGAAACATATGGACAGGTGCCGCGCCGCGCCGCAACGGCACCGACTGCACAAATTGCCGCCAGTTCGAAAAGCTCCAGCGGGTCTTGGGAAAGGTCCGGTAACCGCCATCTTCCAAACCGATGATTTTGTCCGGTGCGGGCGGCGTTCCTTGCATCCATCCAAGCTTAGCCGGGTCGCTCGCCGCTGCATCCATTGGCTGTGCCTGCTGCGCTATCGCCCCGCTGCTTACAAGCGCGGCGACAGCGAGCATCAATGCTGCCTTTTTCATCGTTCATCCTCCCTGTTATTGCAGGGAGGATGCGGCAATCATCCAGCCAGTGCAACCTCGGGTTCAACAAATTTGAGGTCAAGGCTTTCGGCGACCGCCTTGCTGGTTACTTGGCCCTTGTGGACGTTGAGGCCAGCAAGCAAACCGCGCCCGGTTTCGGAGAGCGAATGCAAAGCCTCGATGCCCTTTTCCGCGAGCGCTAGACCATAGGGCAAAGTCGCATTGTTGAGCGCAGCA
>JANMPK010000329.1:0-2077 GCA_031369825.1 Sphingomonadales bacterium | reverse complement strand
TGAAAAGCTACCTGAAGGTACTGTTGGCACATTGGTGAAGCCAGAAAATAAGGCAACACTGACCACGATCCTGACCTATCATGTTGTCGCTGGCAAGCTGACCAGCAAAGACATTGTAGCAGCTATCAAGGCTGGCGGTGGTTCGGCTTCGCTGACCACAGTTGCAGGTGCGACGCTTTCCGCACGTTTGTCAGGTAACAGCGTTGTCATCACCGACGGTAAGGGCGGCCAATCTGCGGTCACCCAAGTTGACGTGATGCAGTCAAACGGTGTCGTCCACGTCATTGACTCGGTTCTGCTGCCCTAAGGGCGGCAGGTGTGGGGGGCCGGTCGCTTTGCCTCCCTTTTAGCGGCCGGTTCCCTTCGCATATTCTTGGTTGCCCAACGTAATGATCTCATCAGTCGCCAATATGTCGCCAACTATGATGTCAGGTAAATTCTCAAGCTCTGCATAAAGCGGCTCAAAATCGGTTTTGATCGTCACGTTCAACAAATGATCGAGGCTTGGGATTACAAAATAATTCTGTTGGTAATCGTCGATCCGGTAATGCGTGCGCATCACCCGCATCAGGTCAAAACCGATGCGGTTAGGACTCGGGTCATCCAGCGCGAAGACGCTCTCTCCATAGCTTGAAACGATCCCCGCGCCATATATGCGCAGGCCCTGTGGTTCACGGATCAAGCCGAATTCCACTGTATACCAATAGAGCCGCGCCAGATGGTCCAAAGCGCCAAAACCAAGCGACCGCAATCCGCCCTGCCCGTATGCCACCATATAATCGGCGAAGACCGGATCGGCGAGCATCGGCACATGACCGAACACGTCATGGAATACATCGGGTTCCTCCAGATAATCAAGCTGGTCAGGCATGCGGATGAAATTGCCCGCTGGAAAGCGCCTGTTCGCCAGATGGTCGAAAAACACGGCATCGGGCACGAGTCCCGGCACTGCAACGACCTGCCATCCGGTCGCAGCGATCAACCGCGCATTGAGTTCGCGGTAATCAGGGATGCCGGGCTTCGACAGTTTCAAAACGTCCATCCCGCGCAAAAAAGCATCCGCCGCCCTGCCCGGCAGCATATCCGATTGCCGCGCGAAGAGCCTGTCCCACATTGCATGTTCGTCGGTTGTGAACTTTTCCCAGCCTTGCGGAATCGTCCAGTCTGCATTTGCACCCGGCGGCGGGCTGTCATAAACATGGAGTGTTTCGGCCATAAGGATTGGTTACACTTGAAACTGTTTCGCATCAACGGATTCTGGAGCTTGATGCGAGCTGTATTTGGCTGGCCGTTATTGGCGCTCGGCCTGATCTTCCTGTCCACTTTGATCGGTAGCACCATACCAGCCAACAATGATTGGCAGCAGCCCGAGCACGGCATTGTAATTTTCGTCGAAAACAACGGTATTCATGTCAGCCTCGTTCTGCCAATGGCTGCGGCAGGCGAAGATTTGAGCAACCTCATCCGTCCCGATCAGCTTTCCAACCCAGATCTCTATGGAACCCACGCAATGATTGGTTGGGGGCATGGCAGAGTGTACCGCAACGCCGAAAAATGGAGCAATGTTGAAAGCGGTGATTTCACCAGTGCGGTTTTCGGCTCAGGTTTCACGACGCTGCATGTCTATCATCTGGTAAATCCTGAACCTGCCCCCCACCGCAAGGCATTCCGGGTAACGCCCGCACAATATCGCTCTATCATAAAACAGGTCAGAGCAACTTTCCGATTAGACAAGGACCATAACAGTATCGCCCATCCGGGGTATGCCGCCGATAATGTGTTTTATGATTCCTACGGATACTATAGCGCGGTCAACACCTGCAACACTTGGACTGGCTCAATATTGCGAAATGCTGGGGTGCAGGTTGGAATCTGGACACCGTTGCCCGGCGGAATAATGCGCTGGTTTTAACTCTTCATCCAATTCCTCACAGCCGCAGGATCAGTGATGATCAAATGCCGGTAATGCCGTGTCAGCAGCCCCAATTCTTCCAATTGCGCCAACGCCGAGGCAATCGTCATCCGCGACACGCCGACCAGTTCTGCAAGTTCCTGCTGCCGGATGCCCAGCTTCACC
>JANMPK010000322.1:0-2578 GCA_031369825.1 Sphingomonadales bacterium | reverse complement strand
GAGACGAACCGGCCGCTATCGCCGCATTTGCAGATTTATAAATGGTCACCGCAAATGGCGATTTCGATCTTTCACCGCGCGACCGGCTTTGTGCTGGCAACGGCGGGGATGATGACATTGTTGTGGTGGTTGTCTGCAATTGGTGGTGGTGCAGAAAGCTACGCTATTTTCCAGAAATATGTGGTTTCGGCAGGCGACGAAGCAACCGTTTGGCAATCTGCCGCTAACTGGTTCTTCCGAGTCTTGGTGCTCGGCGTAACCTATAGTTTTTTTCAGCACCTGTTTTCCGGCCTGCGTCATCTTGTGCTCGATATGGGCGCGGGCTATGAACTGACGACCAACCGCAACTGGGCGTTGGCTGCATTCATTGCGGCCATTTTTGCAACTGCTTTGGTGGCACTGTTCGTGGCATCACGTTTCCTGGGAGTTTCATGATGGGTAACGGCACAGGCATAGGCAAGGTTCGCGGGCTCGGTTCGGCCAAACATGGCGGCGGGCATTGGATTAACCAGCGAACTTCGGCGGTTGGTAATTTGTTGCTGACGACCTGGTTGGTGATATCACTGATTTTAATGCCTAATTTTGATCAAGGCATATTGGCAGCATGGCTTTCACAGCCTTTGGTCGCGGTGCCTATGATCCTTATGTTGGTCAGCATTTTCTGGCATGTCCGTTTGGGGCTTCAGGTTTTGATCGAGGATTATGTCCACGATGACGCGCTAAAATTCGGCGCTATGACTTTGCTCAATTTCTATGTGGTGGGGGGAGCCGTATTCGGCATCTTCACCGTCGCAAAACTCGCCTTTACAGGAGCTCCCGCCTGATGTCCGAAGCTTACAAGATTATCGACCACACTTATGACACCGTCGTTGTCGGAGCGGGTGGTTCGGGCCTGCGCTCGACGATGGGCAGTGCCGAGGCTGGCCTTAAAACTGCGTGCATCACCAAGGTATTCCCCACGCGTTCGCACACTGTGGCTGCGCAAGGGGGGATTGCGGCATCGCTTGGCAATAACTCGCCTGACCACTGGACGTGGCACATGTACGACACGGTCAAGGGGTCGGATTGGCTGGGTGACCAGGACGCGATTGAGTATATGGTGCGTGAGGCACCTGCGGCCGTCATCGAACTCGAACATGCCGGCGTGCCATTTAGCCGCAATGCCGATGGCACCATCTATCAGCGCCCGTTTGGCGGCCATATGCAGAATATGGGCGAAGGCCCGCCAGTGCAGCGCACCTGCGCCGCCGCCGACCGGACCGGTCACGCGATGCTCCACGCGCTGTATCAGCAGAGCCTGAAATATGACGCCGATTTCTTCATCGAGTATTTCGCGCTCGACCTGATTATGGAAGACGGGGAATGCCGGGGCGTCATTGCCATGTGCATGGAGGATGGCAGCATCCACCGCTTCAAGAGCCACGCGGTGGTGCTGGCAACCGGCGGCTATGGCCGTGCCTATTTCTCCGCAACCTCGGCTCACACCTGCACCGGCGATGGCGGCGGCATGGTGCTGCGCGCCGGCCTGCCGTTGCAGGATATGGAGTTTGTTCAGTTCCACCCGACCGGTATTTACGGCGCTGGCGTGCTGATTACCGAAGGTGCACGCGGCGAGGGCGGTTACCTGACCAACAGCGAAGGTGAGCGCTTCATGGAGCGGTACGCGCCGTCGGCCAAGGATCTGGCGTCGCGCGACGTGGTCAGCCGCTCAATGGCGCTCGAAATGCGGGAAGGCCGCGGCGTCGGACCGGAAAAGGACCATATCTACTTACACCTCGACCATATCGACCCCAAGGTATTGGCCGAGCGTTTGCCGGGCATCACTGAAAGCGGCAAGATTTTCGCAGGCGTCGACCTGACGCGGCAACCTTTGCCCGTCGCCCCGACCGTGCATTATAATATGGGCGGAATTCCGTGCAATTATCACGGGCAGGTCGTGACCAAGCGTGGTGGCGATGACGATGCGGTCGTGCCGGGTCTGTATGCCGTGGGCGAGGCAGCGTGCGTTTCGGTGCATGGCGCGAATCGGCTTGGTTCGAACTCGCTGATCGATCTCGTGGTGTTCGGCCGCGCAACCGGATTGCATTTGAAAGCCAACCTGACACCGGGCGCGCCGCATCGTCCGTTGCCAAAAAGCGCAACCGACCTACCGCTGGCGCGTGTTGACAAGTTCCGCAATGCCAGGGGCGGTTCGCCGACCGCAAAAATCCGTCTCGAAATGCAGCAGACGATGCAAAAGCACGCCGCTGTATTCCGCGACAGCGCTTTGCTTGCCGAAGGTGTGACCTTGATGCAGAAGGTCAACAAGCGGATGGAAGACGTCGCTGTCACCGACCGCAGCCTGATCTGGAACACCGACCTGATCGAAACACTTGAGCTCGACAATCTGATGGCGCAAGCCGTCTGCACGATGGAAAGCGCCGATAACCGCAAAGAAAGCCGCGGTGCCCACGCGCACGAAGATTTCCCGAACCGCGACGATGAAAACTGGATGAAGCACACCGCGTCGTGGTTTGAGGGCTGGGGTGGTTCAGGTGGCAAAGTGACCTTGGATTACCGCGCGGTGCACGACTACACG
>JANMPK010000316.1:0-3146 GCA_031369825.1 Sphingomonadales bacterium | reverse complement strand
TGGCGAGCGTACCGGGGGTTGAGATCGTCAACGGGAGCTTTTTCAACGAGTTCACGTTGAAACTGTCGAAGGAAGCGCGGCCAATCGTGCGGACGCTTGCCGAAAAGGGTGTGCTGGGTGGCGTTTCACTCGGACGACTGTTTCCGGGCGTGGCAGCGCTTGAGAACGGGCTGGTCGTGGCGGTGACTGAAACAACAACAGTAGAAGACATCGAAGCGCTGGCGACGGCGCTTGAGGAGACATTGGCATGAGCAGTGTGAACGCAAGCGGATGGCGGCCTGAAATGGGAAGCGCTGAGACTGAAACGGCAACGACCACCACGGGCAATCGCGCATTGATGCTCGAAGAAGCGTTGATTTTCGAGATCGGCACTGCTGGCACAACCGGCGTCGATCTGGCCGATGCGCCCGATGTCGGCTCTCGGCTCGGCGGGCTTGAGCGCAACCGTGATATCGGCTTGCCCGGTCTATCGGAGCCTGAAACAGTGCGTCATTACACGCGTCTCAGCCGCCAAAATTACGCCATCGACCTTGGCTTCTTCCCGCTCGGCAGTTGCACGATGAAGCATAATCCGCGGCTCAACGAAAAAGTCGCGCGAATGGCGGGTTTTGCCGATGTCCATCCACTTGCACCTGTCGAAACGGTGCAGGGTGCGCTGGCGGTGATCAACGAGCTCGCGGTGTGGCTGATCGAGCTGACCGGCATGTATGGCGTGGCGATGACGCCAAAGGCTGGCGCACACGGCGAATTGTGCGGCATCCTGTGCATCAAGGCAGCGCTTGAGGCGCGCGGCGACCCACGTAGCGTCATCCTCGTGCCTGAAAGTGCTCATGGTACCAATCCTGCTACCGCAGCGTTCGCCGGTTTCTCGGTTGAGGATATCCCCGCAACGCCCGAAGGTCGCGTCGATCTCGCCGCGCTCAAGGCGCGGCTTGGGCCGGACGTTGCTGGTGTGATGATCACCAATCCCAACACCTGCGGCCTGTTCGAGCGCGACATGAAGGCGATATCGGACGCGGTCCATGCGGCGGGCGGCTATGTCTATTGCGACGGCGCGAATTTCAACGCGATTGTCGGTCGAGTCCGCCCCGGCGACCTTGGCATAGACGCGATGCACATCAACCTGCACAAGACCTTCTCCACCCCACCTGGCGGCGGCGGGCCGGGTTCAGGGCCGGTGGTTCTCTCCAAAGCGCTCGCGCCTTATGCTCCGTTGCCGTTTACCGAGCGCCACGCCAACGGCCATTATACGCTGGTCGAGGAGGAGACGGTCGGCGAAAGCCACCCGCACAGCTTTGGTCGTATGACCGCGTTCCACGGCCAGATGGGAATGTTTACGCGGGCGCTGAGCTATATCATGAGCCACGGTGCCGATGGCCTACGGCAAGTGGCCGAAGACGCGGTACTTAACGCCAATTACATCCTGCGCAGTCTGGACGACGTGCTTGATGCGCCGTTTGGGCATAGCGGGCCGTGTATGCACGAGGCTTTGTTCAGTGACGACGGCATGGCGGAGGGCTTTACGACGCTCGACATCGCCAAGGGGCTGATCGACGAGGGTTATCACCCGATGACGGTCTATTTTCCGCTCGTCGTCCACGGCGCGATGCTGGTCGAGCCGACCGAAACCGAGAGCAAGGCGGCGCTTGACCAGTTTATCGGCGCGCTGCGTTCGGTGGCCGAGCGGGCGAAGGCCGGAGACGCATCGCTCAAATCTGCGCCACACCACGCCCCGCGGCGGCGACTCGACGAAACTCTGGCGGCGCGTAAGCCGGTGCTGGTATGGAGAGAGCCCGAACAGGCGGTCGCGGCCGAATAAAGTTGCATATTGAAACTTAAAAGTATAAATCGTTTTGGTTCGAATTGGCTGGAGCAGAAACGATATGGACGTCGATCAGGACAGCGCAAAGGTTACCTTTCCGCCGCCGTTTATTTATGTGGGTTTGCTGCTGCTTGGGCTCGTGTTGGATCGGGTAATGCCTTGGTCGGTGGAGCTGACTTGGATCGGGCGTTTTGTCGGGGGCGGGATGTTAATCACTGCGGCACTGCTTTTCGGCTTCTCCGCTATGGGAGTTTTTCGCAAAGCAGGCACGGATGTGAAACCGTGGAAAAGCACGATGTCAATTGTTGCGACAGGCGTTTACCGCTTTACGCGCAACCCAATGTATCTTGGTATGGCGATGCTTTACGCTGGCCTTGGCTTGGTAGTTTCCAGCCTTGGCGTTTTCCTCCTCTTGCCAATACTGATCTTGATCATTCGCACGCAGGTGATCGCACGCGAAGAGTGCTATCTTGAAGGTAAGTTCGGTGATGAATACCGCAATTATAAGGCAAGGGTCCGCCGCTGGCTCTAACGAAGCGAACCGGGCCAAGTCTAATCGCATGATTGACATATCGCCCGTATCTGCCGACAAAACCTCATGATGGCTCTGCCAAACAATACCGAGCCGCGCGGAGAGGATTGCGATGGGGTTACAGGTAACCGATATATTGACATTCGACGGCTTTCTGGCGCATTGGGCGGCTAACCGTCCCGATGCTATGGCGTTGCGCGAAGAGGACCGTAGCTTCAGCTATGCCGAACTGGAGGAGCGCACCGCGCGGGTCGCCTCTGCATTGCTCGCGGCGGGTTTGCAAAAGGGCGACCGGATTGCGTGGATCGGCAAGAACAGCGATCTCTATTTCACTTTATTCTACGGTGCGGCGCGGGCCGGAATCGTGATGGTGCCGATCGGTTGGCGGCTGGCCCCGGCGGAATGGGCGTATGTGCTGAAGGATACAGGGGCGAAGTGGCTGTTTACGGGCCTCGGCTTTGATGGTGCGGGGGATGCCCTGGTGGGGCAACTGGCGGACGTCGAGCGAATCATCGGTGAAGTGGAAGCTCGCGCGATGATCGACGGGCAGGTGCGGCTTGCTTTCGAAGCCGCTGGTGCGGACGACGCAGTTTTGCAGCTTTACACCTCGGGCACCACGGGTAATCCTAAGGGCGCTGTGCTGTCCAACCGCAACTTGTTTGCGCTGCGCAAACATTCGGAAAAGTCGGACCACGCCTACACGAAATGGGACGATGTCGAGGTCGTGCTGATCGCGATGCCGTGCGCGCATATCGGCGGTCCCGGGCTAGGGATTATGGCTTGGTGCAGCGG
>JANMPK010000373.1:0-2975 GCA_031369825.1 Sphingomonadales bacterium | reverse complement strand
CTCGACAAAATAATTGCTGTTTTCAACGCCCTCGGCGATACCTTTAAGCGCGATCAACTCGCCGACGTCGTAACGCGCCAGCAGTGCAGAGACATCCTCGGCACCCAATATCGTATAAACTGCCATTCAGCGTTAAGCCGCTGTGCCAGCCAGTTCGCGCGGCAATTTGAAGACAATGCTCTCTTCCGCCGTGGTCACTTGCTGCTCGTCAAGATCGAAATGCCCGGCAAGTGCGTCAATAATCTCACGAACCAGAACTTCCGGTGCCGACGCACCAGCGGTCAGGCCCAGCGTGTTCACACCGTCAAACCAGTTCATGCTGATATTGTCAGCGCGCTGGACCAGATACGCATTCGCCCCAGAGCGCGCCGCGACTTCAACCAGACGGAGCGAGTTCGAACTGTTCGGCGCGCCGATTACCAGCACCAAATCGCATAGCGAAGCGATCGCTTTGACTGCTTCTTGCCTGTTCGAGGTGGCATAGCAGATATCTTCGCCCTTCGGTCCGACAATAGAAGGAAAACGGCGCTGCAACACTTCTACAATCTCGGCAGTGTCATCCACCGACAATGTAGTTTGCGTCAGGAAAGCGAGGTTTTCGGGATCGCCGGGTTGCAGTTCTGTGGCGTCTTCTACCGTTTCGACCAATGTCATTGCGCCGTCTGGCACTTGACCGAACGTGCCGACCACTTCGGGGTGGCCCGCATGGCCGATGAAAATAATATGGCGGCCGACATCAACCTGTCGTTCGGCCTGCCTGTGAACCTTCGACACCAAGGGGCAGGTCGCATCGAAATAAGCAAGGCCGCGCGCCTGTGCATCGGCGGGCACCGATTTCGGCACGCCATGCGCAGAAAATACAACATGGCCGCCGTCAGGCACTTCATCTAATTCCTCAACAAAAACCGCACCCTTTGCCTTCAAGCTATCCACTACAAAGCGGTTGTGCACGATTTCATGCCGCACATAGACCGGGCTGCCATGCTGTTCGAGCGCGAGTTCAACGATTTTAATGGCCCGGTCAACACCGGCACAAAAGCCGCGAGGGGCGGCCAGAAGGAGCTTTATCTGGCGCTTGGGAGTGTGCTGTTCAGTCATCGGCAATGTGCTTTAGTGAAGTAAGTGGACGAGGCCAAGACCTTTCCCCTGTTGCGTGTCGCACGGTGCAAGGATAAGGACCGGTCATATCGTCGCATCGCGGCAAATATAAGAAGACCTGAGGATAATCCCATATGAAAATTGCTGCCACTATCCTGTCTGTCGGTGTTGTTGCTGCCTTGCTCGCTGGTTGCAGCAAGGACGGTGAGCTTGACATTAGCTCGGGCGTTGGCGTCAGCACAACGCGCACCGGCTGTCCTTTGGTCGCAGTTCCCGATGGCACCGGCGATATCACGATGTTCAACCCGGCCAGCAGCCAAGACGCAAGCGCGATTGATGTTGTCGCTTCGCTCACTAATGTACGCCCCACATGCAATGAAACCGGCGAGAAGATTTTTTCACAGGCCAGCTTTGACGTGCAGGCCCGTCGCAATGACGTGCGCGGCGCACGAACGGTGACCGTTCCTTATTTCACCACTGTGGTGCAGGGTGGCAGCGCGGTTGTTGCCAAACGCATTGGTCAGGTAACATTGCAATTTGCCGATGGCCAGCCACGCGCGACAGCGACCGGCCAAGCGTCAAGCTACATTGACGGTACATCGGCGCGTTTGCCAGCCGATATCGTTGCCAAGATCACAAAGAAACGCAAACCGGGTGATGCCGATGCCGCGCTCGACCCGCTGGCCGACCCCGAAGTTCGCGCTGCAGTGGTCCGATCAAGCTTTGAAATGCTGATCGGGTTTCAGCTGACAGAGGATCAGCTGAAATATAATGTAACGCGTTAATATAGCGCCAAAATTCGGGCTTTGCCGTGACCATTTTTACTCAATTTACGGCGCATGTGAACGATGCGCTGGACGCTCTTGTTGCTGTAGGAGCGCTTCCCGCCGGGCTTGACCGCGCGAATGTGACGGTGGAGCCACCGCGCGATGCTGCGCATGGTGATCTTTCGACCAACGCCGCGATGGTGTTGGCGAAACCGGCGGGCACCAACCCGCGTGCATTGGCCGAGCTTTTGTCGGTCGAATTGACCATGATCGAGGGCGTGACGGCAGTGGAAGTCGCTGGCCCCGGCTTTCTCAACCTGCGGCTAGAAGCGGCGGCTTGGCTCGACGAATTGCGCGAGATTGCGCATGCGGGTGATGACTATGGTCGGTCGCAAATCGGCGACGACAAATCGGTCAATATCGAATATGTCTCGGCCAACCCGACCGGGCCGATGCACATGGGGCATTGTCGTGGTGCGGTGGTCGGCGATGCGCTCGCCGCGCTTATGGAATTTGCAGGTTACAGGGTCATCCGCGAATATTATATCAATGATGCGGGTGGGCAGGTCGACGTTCTCGCGCGGTCAGTGCATCTGCGCTACCGCGAGGCGTTGGGCCAAAACATCGAAATCTCCGAAGGGCTCTATCCCGGAGATTATCTTGTTCCGGTTGGTCAGCGGCTGGCCAAAGAATTTGGCGACCAATATGCCGCCGCTTCCGAAGCCGAATGGCTGGCGCTTTTCCGTAAGGCCGCCGTCGCCGACATGATGGACATGATCAAGGCCGATCTGGCTTTGCTTGGCATCCATCATGACCTGTTCTCATCGGAAGCAGAACTGCATGTTGCGGGCAAAGCTGATGCGGCGGAAACTGAACTGCGCGCACGCGGCCTCGTCTATGACGGCGAACTTGAAAAGCCTAAGGGTAAAGAAATCGAGGATTGGGAGCCAGTAACGCTGCCGCTTTTTCGCTCAACCCAGTTCGGTGATGACCAAGATAGGCCGATCAAGAAATCGGACGGCAGCTGGACCTATTTCGGCTCCGACGCCGCCTATCACATGCAAAAGGCGCAGAACGCCGACCATTTGGTCAACATCTGGGGCGCCGACC
>JANMPK010000286.1:0-2252 GCA_031369825.1 Sphingomonadales bacterium | reverse complement strand
GATGATCAAAGCGAAGCGACTGCGCTCCGCTGCTGCGGCCCTGCGCCACCCCGCAACCAGATAGGCGATGGCAACCAATAGACTGATTGACACCATCAGAGATTGGTATCCAGTGCGCCAAGCCGGATTGACAAAGTTGGTGGCGCCTAAAAAGTCCGTGGCAAAGGCCGTGAGACTGACGAGGCACCAGATGAACCAGGCGGTCGCCAGTCGCCAATGCCAGCGCGGCAGGACTTTGCCCTGCTGTTCCAACATCCGAATTGCAAACGGGATGAGCAAAGCCACAAAAGCAGTGGAAACAAAAAGCAACCACCACAATGTGATTTCCAGCACGGGATTGGATGCTCATGGGGGTATGGTGGACCAGCCACGGCCAATGAACGTGAGTGCGGCACCGAGCAACATCGCGGTTGTGTTGCCCCAACCGCGCCACAGCACAAAGCAGCCGATCAGGCTCGAGATGATCGCGGCAAGCACATTCACTATGCGCAGGCTGTTCCTATACTCCTGCTCATGGTCAGCGGATATTGGCTGGAGGATGACATGAAATTCAGATCGAATACCGCCGCGATCAAGCGTGAAATTGATCCTGTCTCCTGCGAAGAGCCAATCTTGCCGGTAGGGCCGCTCTCCCCGGGCGATCTGCCGACCATCTCGGAAGCGGCTCTCTACCCTCACATGATCGCCGATGCGGACCCCGGCTCTGGCAACGGAGCTGTTGGGTTCCACTCTGTCCACTTTGCGGAAACCTGCAGGCGCGTTCGGATCGCGGACCCATGAGACCTCGATCAAAGCGCCTTCGCCGAACCATCCGGCCCGATGGGCAGCGGCATCGACGAGCGACGTCAGGCGGTTGCCGATGAACAGCACCAGCACCGCGATCAGCAGCACCTTCTGCCAGCGCGGCCAGTTCAGGCGATTGCTGTCATTCCGGTCTGTCATTTGCCCCTCCCGCCAACGGTTTACTATCGGCTATCATGGCCGGGGCAAAAGCGATAGGATTTGATTTGAAATGGCTGGCACCCGCGAATGGGGCCAATTCGGGCAGTCTATGCCCTATCGGTAAAGTTCGTCGGCGCGCTCGATAAACGCGCCGGTCATCTTGCGTAGCGCGGAATCGAAAAACTGACCAGCAAGCGCTTCGAACACCCGGTTGCGGAATGAAAAATCGACGGTGAAATCGACCGTGGACCCGCCGCCCGCAACATCTTCGAACTTCCAGCTGTTGTGCAGATGCTTCATCGGGCCATCAAGATAATCGACAATTATCTCAGTTTTCGGATTTTTCACCACGCGCGATGAAAATGTTTCTCGGAGAGATTTGAAGCCGACGACCATGTCAGCGAGCATTTCAGTCTGATCATCCTGCCGGATACGGATTGCGCTGACCCACGGCAGAAATTCCGGATAACGCTTAACATCCGCAACCAGATCATACATTTGCGCCGCGCTATGCGGTAATGAACGGCGCTCGTGGTGATGCGGCATTAGCCTGCCTTGGCGAGCTGCACGGCACGGGCATCGCGCATTTTGGCAAAGTCGTCACCTGCGTGATAGCTGGAGCGGGTGAGCGGGCTAGACGCTACCAGCAGGAAGCCCTTGGCGCGCGCAATGGCTGCATAGGCGTCAAAGGCTTGCGGTGTTACGAAATCCATGACCTTGGTATGCTTTGGCGTGGGCTGCAAATATTGGCCCATCGTCAGAAAGTCGATGTCCGCGCTGCGCATGTCGTCCATCACCTGATGCACCTCCATCCGCTCCTCGCCCAGACCGAGCATAACGCCCGACTTGGTAAAAATGGAGGGATCGTGCCGCTTAACGGTTTCGAGCAACCGCAGCGACGCATAATAACGCGCGCCAGGGCGGATCGTGGGATAGAGACGCGGCACGGTTTCAAGATTGTGATTATACACATCGGGCCGCGCGGTCACGATGGCCTCAACCGCTGCGTCCGCCTTGTTGCGGAAATCTGGAGTCAGAATTTCAATTGTCGTGTTGGGTGTGTTGCGGCGCAGCGCCTCGATTACCTTCACGAACTGGCTAGCACCGCCGTCGGGCAAATCATCACGGTCGACCGAGGTGATAACAATATGCTCAAGCCCCATTTTGGCGGCAGCAATTGCGACATGTTCTGGTTCCAACGGATCAACCGCTTTGGGCATACCGGTCTTCACATTACAGAACGCACAAGCACGGGTGCAGACGTCACCCAAGATCATGACCGTGGCATGTTTCTTGGTCCAGCATTCGCC
>JANMPK010000200.1:0-2084 GCA_031369825.1 Sphingomonadales bacterium | reverse complement strand
CGAGCGCAACCACGCGCTGGCTGTGGACGGCTTTGCGGCGTCGAATTTCGACAACACAGTAGAAACAAGCCGCCCTCTGCCCCACTTCCCTGAAGGTGAGAGAGTTTCCCCTAGTAATGTTGGATTTATGGTGTCAGCCTCTCTTCCTATCCTCCCGCGCGCGCTGTGGCAGGTGAACATCCTTGACCGCCCGGTGGCTGCATGGGCACGCAATCAGCTAAAGCATGAATTAGGCAATATCGGACCGCCTGACAGTCGGTTCAGGTGAGACCTTAGTGTGACTTTCCAAATTCAGTCGCGCTCTTCGCCTTGCGGATAATGCCCGCGCTTAACCAAAGTTTGCGCAACCCCGACCGCGATCATCAGGACGCCGAAATAATAGAGATACCAGATAGCTATGCCCGTTACTTCAGAATCCGCGAGTGGTCCGAGCCGCGCGAAAATCAACAGGTCGGATATCATGAACAGCACTGCGCCCGTTCCGACGCGGTATCGCGGGAAGTTGCTGCTCCAAGCCATTGCGGCCATTGCGGCGAGGATCACGCTGTAGGCAGCGACTTGCACACCAGCGTCCATATCGCCCGGCAAGAAATACGCTATGACCGGAGTCAGCATAAGTATCGTCAGCGCCAGCAGCTTCTGGCTAAACGTCGGCCCCACCCGCCGGTGCCGCACATAAAGCCAGATGGCGACAATATGCCCGGCGGCAAAGGCCAGCGCGCCGGGGATCATACCAAATTCGATCAATCCGTCGCCCAGCGCGTAAAATGCTAGCATCACCGCCAGCCAGATAAACTCGCCCTCATGATGCCGCCGCAATGCAAAAGGCACGAGGAAGCCAACACCCGCCATCTTCCAGATGATGGCAAACAAATTACCCTCAATCGGAAGTAACAGCCATGTCGCCGGAAAGCTGATCCCGGCGATTAGGCTAGCGAGCAGCCACGGTCGTTTATGCGCTAAATCTTGCCCCATGCCTCACGCATCCTGCAAAATACCGCGCAAAACAAGTGGTAAATGGCCTGCCATCGCATCTGCGGTCAGCCCTGGCCCTGCTTTGGCTCCGATATCGCCGTGCAGCCAGCAAGCAATCTCTGCCGCATCGAACGTGCTATTTCCCTGCGCCAACAGTCCGCAGATCAAACCCGCCAAGACGTCACCCGACCCTGCGGTTGCCAGCCAAGGCGAGGCGTGGCGGTTGATGGCGAAGCGACCATCGGGGGCAGCTATGGCGGTTTCAGAGCCTTTCAGGAGAACAACCGCTCCTGCCCGTACCGACGCATCCAAGGCCGCCTTAGCGCGGTCATTCAGCGATATGTCTGGAAACAACCGCGCGAACTCCCCTTCATGCGGAGTCAAAACGGCTTTATCGTGGAGAATGACAAACAGCATTTCAGGCTTGACCGAAAACGCGGTCAGCGCATCTGCATCAAGCACCATCGGGATTTTCCGCATCAACAGCGCCTCCACATCCTGCACCAAATCATCGCTCACCCCTGCCCCCGGCCCAATCAGCAGCGAACGCACGCGGTCGTCGATCACCGAAAACTCCGCATCGCGCTCACGCAGCATGATCGCGGTGACATGCGCGGCATGTTCGGCTAGCGCGGCGGGACTGCCGACAATGGTCACCAACCCCGCGCCCACCGCCAAAGCCGCCTCCGCCGACAGCCGCGCCGCCCCCGTGCGCAGCGCCGGGCCGCTGACAACCACCGCGGCACCGCGCGCATATTTGTGCGTATCGGCAGGCGGCGGCGTCAGCACCGGCGCCAATATGGTGCCGTCCGGCGCAAGGTTAAGCGTAAATCCCATAGCGCTTCATGCCGCTTTTGTCTGTGCACAGCCATGAAATTTTGTTAGCCGCGCGCAATGCAAAAATCTTACGACGTTCACATCATCGGTGGCGGCCTTGCTGGCTGCGAAGCGGCTTGGCAAATCGCATTGCGCGGCGTGCCTGTTATTCTCCACGAGATGCGGCCAACCCGTATGACAGATGCACATAAGACTGCGCATTATGCGGAGCTTGTGTGTTCGAACTCGTTTCGCTCCGATGATGCCGAAACCAATGCCGTTGGTGTTTTGCA
>JANMPK010000186.1:0-7774 GCA_031369825.1 Sphingomonadales bacterium | reverse complement strand
CTATGCAGCCGCCCGATGGGCGAGGTGACCGTGTGGCACCACCCAATCCCCAAGGCACGAGGCGGCCGCGAGCGACAGCCGGTCCATCCAATCTGCAACAAGACCATCCATGCCAATTTCACCAATAGTGATCTGGAAAAGCGCTATTCGACCGCTGAGGCACTGCTTGCACACGAAGAAATCGGGCGGTTCGTGGCGTGGGTTGCCAAAAAACCGCCCGACTTTAATGCTCCGACGAAGGACCGGCGCTAGGCAGTCGCCTCGTCATTCCGCGTCTTCCAGAGCGAGAAGGCGATACCGCCCAATATCAGCGCAAAGGTCACGCCAAGGCTCATCACCGGCGGGAACTTGTCGCCGCCCATCAGGAAGTCGGAAACGAAGATCTTCGCGCCGATGAACACCAGCACAAGCGCCAATGCATATTTGAGATACTGGAAGCGGTGCACCATTGCGGCCAGCGCAAAGTAGAGCGCCCGCAGCCCCAGGATCGCCATAATGTTCGATGTGTAGACGATGAAGGTATCGGTGGTGATCGCAAAGATCGCAGGAACACTGTCAACCGCGAATACCAGATCGGCGAGGTTGATAACCACCAATGCGAGGAACAACGGCGTTGCTGCTCGCACCATCTGACCGGTCTTCTCATCTGGCACCCGCACAAAGAATTTCTCGTTATGAAGCTCTTTGGTCACCCGCATATGGTTCGAGATGAATTTCACAACCGGGTTCTTGGCGATGTCCATTTCCTGTTCGCCGGTGAACAGCATCTTGACGCCGGTGGCGATCAGGAACGCGGCGAAGATATACAGCACCCAGTAATATTCCTGCACGATGGCAGAGCCCGCCGCGATCATCAGGCCGCGCAGCACGATCACCGCGATGATGCCCCAAAGCAGTGCGCGATACTGGTATTTGCGCGGGATTGCGAAGAAGGTGAAGATCAGGCTGATCACGAAGACATTGTCGATCGACAGCGCCTTTTCGATAAAGAAGCCGGTATAATATTGCATCCCCATCTCGGCCCCTTTCTGGAGCCAGACCCACACGCCAAATGCCATCGCGATACTGATATAGAAAACCGAAAGCTTCAGGCTTTCAGCAATGCCCATTTCCTTGTCCTCCTTGTGCAATACGCCAAGGTCGAACGCGGTCAGCGCGACCACGATACCCAAAAAGGACAGCCAGAACCAGACCGGCGTTCCCAGCCAGTCCATCATTAAAAATTCCATATTATCATTCCCTGTTTAGGTGCGTCTAAACACGCCTCAGGGTCTGTCCCCACATGGGGACTGTCCCTTTTGGAAGCGCGCTCGACCTCGACAAGGGACAGTCCCCCATGCGGGGACAGTCCCGGCATTGCTTCAGACGAGCTTCAGCCTTAGGCGCTCGCCAGATGCCGCACTCTGTAAACGGTCTTTCACAGCCAGTTTCAGGCGCTTCAATTTCTGGATGCGAAATATGTCTGGCCAGCGCCGCGATAATTCTGCGCGCAGTTCGCCGTCCAGCTTCTGGTGGAATTGCATCAAACGGAATGATGAAAACGTCATATTAAAATCCTCTTGAACAAAGTTAAGTTCAATCGGATGTTCCGGTCACCGGAAGGGCGTTTTTCGGGGGTTTGAAGGACCGCCTGACCAATGCACCGGAAACATCCGATGCGGCCGACATCACGTTCCTTCCGAAGAAGCGAAGCGCCAGAGGGGCCCGGTCCGCATGATTATTATGGAGCGATTCGTTCCGGTTTTCAAGTGGGGTTTTGGCTGTAGTACGGTGAGGTGAAGGAATGGCGGGAATGTTGGGATTCTGGACTGTCAGCTTTTGGGTGGGAAGCGCAGATTCGGCGCAGTCCTAGGTTAGAAGCGCGAAAAGCCACTGCCCGAAGTGCCGCAGTGCGCCCTGGTCGAAGAATGCGAACTCTGCACTCTGCTCAATGATGAGAACGGGGCCAACGAGCAGCCACACCGGATGGATCTTCCCATAGCGCTGCTTGTCGCGTGCGGCTGCGATGAGGATAGGTAAGTAAGCCAGAACCAGCGCAAACCAAATGTCGGGGTTGGGAACGCTGGGCAGCAGATGGCGCAAGCGGAAAAACGCCGGCCATAGCACTTGAATCGTTGCGAGCATGACAAGACGCTTATGCCAGTCGGGCTTACGGCGAGTGACGACTGCTGCAATGACCAGCAGCATATAAAGGCTGAGACCGGAGGCCGTTCCTCCGAGGCTCGAGGTGGCAGTCGTCCCAAGTTCGGGGAAGTCCCTTTTGGCAGCCCAAACGGCCGTGGCGATACCACTTGCCCAAATGAGCAAGGCAAGCGGGAGGGCACCTTGGCCTAAGCGTCGGTGCAGTGGCGTCCGAACCTTTCTCACCAGCTGTGCCTGGATGATCATCAAGAAAACCCACCCAAGTGCGGACGCGCCATGGACATGGACAAACCAAGGCGCTGAGAAGCTGCGCCGTACCATAGGGACAATATACGTAACGCCAAACCCGAGTGCGACGACCGACACACCGACGAGCCCGAAACCAAGATAGAAAAGTGTGGCCCGATCACGCGCCCACGGATTTTCCATGATCACTCCCCTTTTTTTTGATCGTAGCAGTGCGGCCTAGGCGGTCAAGCTCCCCGAGCGCGGGGCGCTTCGAAAAACCCATGTTAGCTGGGGGGAAACCACTTCATCATTCGCGAGGAGGGAATGTCCGCTTTGTTGTCGGTAGCCGCCACAAATCAACAGGCCAGCGCCTTCAAATCTGCCCTTTCGCTACGAGCTGACCCAACAGCGCATTGACGCGCGTCTGCCAGCCGGGGCCGCTGCCACGCAGATGCTCCACCGTTTGGGCATCAAGCCGGATTTTCACCTCGACCTTGGGAGCCTCCAGCTTTGGCCGCCCCCGCCGGGACGGCTTCATTCCAGCCATAAAAGCCGCATCAAGCGGCGGGTTATCATCGTGAACCTTTGGGTCAAATTTGTTCATAATAGTGCCTCGTTTCATGTTTTTCCGCCGGGCGCAGGCTAATGATGCGAACAGTGTCGTCGTCGGGGCCTTCCGTGAAAATCATCACATAAAGGCGTGCATCAATCAGCCCGATGGCGACAAAGCGGGCCTCTCCATAATCAAAGCGGTCATCTTCGCGTTCGAGCGCCGTGTCCCACTCAAAGCTGGCCGCCGCCTGCAATGAAATGCCGTGCTTGCCCTGATTGGCGACGTCTTTGGCCTGATCAAACTCGACTCTCACTTAATTTGTGTGCACCCATTAAATTGCAAATGCAAGAGCTAAGCAGCAACAGGAAATTTCCTATTGACAATATGTTCACTTTATGTTCTATATCACAAATGACAGATACTACCCCCTCCACCGAACCCTCCCTCCCCACCGCCTTTATCGCCTCGCGGCAGTCCAATGGCTGGACCGTCGAACGCCAGCGCGCCTTTTGCGAGGCGCTGGCGGAATGCGGTTATGTCGAGCGGGCCGCCGCGCTGGTCGGGATGACGCGGCAGGGGGCTTATGCTTTCAAACTCAGCACTTCCGGACGCGCGTTCGCGCTGGCGTGGGATGCGGCATTGCTGCTCGCGCGGCAGCGGATGATCGACGATGCCTATGAACTCGCCTTCGAAGGGTCGGTCGAGCGCATTTATCGCGACGGCAAGCTGGTTCAGGAAAAACGCAAGCGTGACCCGAAAATGCTGCTTGCCAGCATCGAGCGGCTGGGCACCAAGGCGGCGCTTGGCTCCGCGCCGGTACTGGCAGTGGCGCAGGAATTCGGCGCCTTTCTCGACGCGATGGAGGCTGAAGCGGCAGGCCAGCGCGGGGCTACGGGCGAGTTCATGGAATGCCGCGCCGAATGGGGCAGTATGATGAACCGCGCGCCGCTCAAGGACAGCAGCAGCCTGCTCCGCCGTGCGGCACTGAGTGCACCTGCGCCGCAGCCACGGTTGGAGGACCGGCGGTCGGCTTAGTCACAAAAACGCGATTTCGCGTCAAAACTGTCAAAAGTCAGGTTGGCTAAGTTTTGGGGTTCTCACGCGTGTTCCGTTCGTCCTGAGCCTGTCGAAGGACGTAATCCGCTAATCTTGGTTGAGCAGTGCTTCGACAAGCTCAGCACGAACGGAAAGGGGTGTTTTAGTTTGGACGGTCGTCCCTTAATCCCGCAGCAGCTCGTTGATCGCAGTCTTCGCCCGCGTTTGCGCATCGACGCGTTTGACGATAACGGCACAGGACAGGCTTGGCCCGGGGCTGCCGTCGGGGAGGGGTTTGCCGGGGAGCGAGCCTGGGACGACAACCGAATAAGCCGGCACGCGGCCGACGAAAATCTCGCCGGTGGTGCGGTCGATAATTTTGCTGGTCGAGCTGATGAACACGCCCATCGACAGCACCGCGCCTTCTTCGACAATCACGCCTTCTACAACTTCGCTGCGCGCACCGATGAAGCAATTGTCCTCGATGATTACCGGGCCTGCCTGCAACGGCTCCAGCACGCCGCCGATGCCGACGCCGCCAGACAGATGGACATTCTTGCCGATCTGCGCGCAGCTGCCGACAGTCGCCCAGGTATCGACCATGCTGCCCTCATCGACGCGCGCGCCGATGTTGACGAAGCTTGGCATCAGCACGACGTTCTTGGCGATATGGCTGCCATGCCGCGCAACCGCGCCGGGGACGACGCGGAAACCGGCTTCGCGGAAGCGGTTTTCGCCCCATCCAGCGAATTTCGACGGCACCTTGTCATAGGCAGGCGCACCGCCCGCGCCACCATCAACCACGACGTTGTCGTTGAGGCGGAAAGAGAGCAGAACGGCTTTTTTCAGCCACTGGTTCACCAGCCATTCGCCGTCGCGCTTTTCGGCAACACGAAACGAACCATCGTCAAGTCCCGCCAATGCTGCGCTGACTGCTTCGCGCACTGCGCCTCCGGTCGCACTGCTTATAGTGTCGCGGGCATCCCATGCGGTGTCGATTATATTAGAAAGCTGTTCGGTCATGCTGCTCTTTCGGCTAGAAAAAGGCTGGATAGCCAGCCGGCTAGATTGGGAATTTCAATGTCAATAAACGAACTATGCGCATCTGCACCACCATATTCGGAGCCGTTGTTGATCCACACTGTGGTCATGCCGATTGCCTTAGCGGGAGCTAGATTGCGGGCCATATCCTCGACAAACAGTGAACGGGTCGGGTCAATAGCGGTTCTTTCCAGTAAAGCTGCATAGGCTGGCGCTTGTGGTTTTGGCGCATATGTCATGTGATGAATGTCAACAATATCTGCAAACAGCCCATTCAGCCCAAGTGCTGCTAACACCCGCGCAGCATAATGTTCGTCGGCGTTGGTGAAAATAATCTTGCGGCCCGGAAGTGCGGAAATGGCATCGCGTAATGCAGGCGCAGTCGATAATCTGGTAAGCTCGATATTGTGCACGAAGTCGAGGAAATCATGCGGATCAACCCCGTGATTGGCCATTAGTCCGGCAAGTGTCGTCCCGTGATCACGGAAAAATGTTTTCTGGATATGGTGGGCTTCGGCCTCGGTGATATCGAGAAGATCCGCAATATAGATGCGCATTTTTTCGTCTATCAAATCAAACAATGCGCATTCAGGTGGATAAAGCGTGTTGTCGAGATCAAAAACCCAAGTGTCGATATGGGAAAGCGGAAAAGGCATGTTCCCGCGTAGCGAACGATTGGCCTTACCGCAACATCCGCTGGTAACGTTAAGTTTGTAGAAAGAGAAAATCACTATTATTGACGGCTTAACAGGAAGGTCGCAATTACATGAATCGTAGAGCTAAAAGCCGCACTCTGGCGGTTGGTTCGTCAGTAATATTTGCGCTGTCGCTGTCTGCCTGCGGCGGCGGGGGTGGCGGCGTTAATTCCACACTCCCCTCTTCACCCACTCCGCCCCCGCCGGTGGTGGCACCGGCCCCGCCGCCGCCGCCAACTCCGCCACCCCCACCTCCACCGACCAACACCAATTTTGCGACCGCAGAGTTTAACCGGTCGGATGGTCCGAGCTTCCACAGCGCGGTCACTGCCTATCAGGCGGGTGCGACTGGTTCTGGTATAACGGTTGGCGTGATTGATTCCGGTATCGACCCCAACAGCCATGAGTTCACCGGCCGTATACATCCACAATCTGCAGATGTTACTACCGGCGGTCGTGCGCTGGGCGACGATGATGGTCACGGCACCGAGGTTAGCCGCGTAATTGCTGCTGCAAAGGACGACCGTGACGTTCATGGTATTGCATTTAATGCCACCATATTGGCGTTGCGGGCCGACCAACCCGGTAGCTGCACTACTCCTGAACCCGGCGAAGATGAGGCAAGTTGCTCTTTCTTTGATTCAGCGATTGCTGCGGGGATCAATCGTGCGGTCGATAATGGTGCTCGCGTCATAAACATATCCTTAGGCGGCGCAGGTGGCGCTGGCACTTCTTTACGGAACGCTATCAATCGGGCGACACAAGCAGGCATAGTGATTGTCGCATCCGCGGGGAATGAGGGCGATGAAACCGCCCCCGAATTTGACCCGCTAAACCCGAGCCCATTTGCGCAAGCGCTTGTTGCCAACGGTAATGGGCTGGTCATCATTTCGACCTCGGTTGACAGTAATGGGGTTATTTCTGGTTTCAGCAACAAAGCGGGTAGTTCGCAGAACACTGTACTGTCGGCTTTGGGTGAGGGAATTTGCTGCCTTTATGTAAATGATACGATCCAGCGCACGGTCGAAAACGGCTCAACCTTTGTCCGTGTGTTCAATGGCACATCATTTTCAGCACCGCAGATTGCTGGCGCCGCTGCACTTTTGGCGCAAGCCTTCCCCAACTTAACCGGTCAGAATATCGTCAACCTGTTGCTAACCAGCGCGCGTGATGCGGGCGCTACTGGAACCGATGCGATTTATGGACGCGGGATATTGGACATCGCCCGTGCTTTTGCGCCAGTTGGTAGCACTTCGCTTGCCGGGACAAATATGGTTGTCGATCTCACCGGCAATGGCGGCACAACTTCAGGGCCGATGGGCGATGCCGGAATGTCGAAACGGCCTGTGGATGCTGTGATTCTGGACAGCTATGGTCGTGCTTATGATGTTGATCTTGCGCACGGGCTTAGCGCTACAGCGCCGCGTTTGAGATTATCTCCGGCGCTGGTCAATCAGGGCCGTTCGGTTGGCGCGTCGGTTGGCACCACCGAGCTAGCGTTTTCGATCAGCGATACCGGTAGTGCTACTCCCTTGGCGTTGGCGGACAGGCAAGAGCATCAATCACGTGTGCTGGCGGGGCGGGTCACGGCGTCGATTGCAAATGATACGCGATTTAGCCTTGGTATCCGGCAAGCAGCGGCTGCGCAAGTCGCGGCCCTGCAAGGGATGCAAGGCGGTTCATTTCTGACCGCAATCAATGCGCGGCTTGAAAGCGGTTTTGAACGCCGCGCCGACACGTCGTTTGCGCTTCGGCACGAAGCGGCCGGATTTGGAATTACCGGCAGCGCAGAAACTGGATCGACACAATTGTTCGAACCTGCCGGGGCCGAGCTTGTTCGTAGTGGCACGCATCTCTATCCATATTCAACGCTTGGGCTGTCGCTCGACCGGCAGATTGGGCCAATGAAACTGGTGGCAGGCACCAACTGGATGCAGGAGCGCGAGACGGTGCTTGGCGCCCGTTTTGCCGAAGCATTCGGGCAGAACGGTGCAAAGAGCCTGTTCGTCGATGCAGGGGGCGCGCTATCGCTGGGTAGCGACTGGTTGGTCGGCGCGAGCTGGCGGCAGGGTTGGACCTA
>JANMPK010000093.1:0-2053 GCA_031369825.1 Sphingomonadales bacterium | reverse complement strand
GCAACGTCCGACAGCCGCAATATCGTGCCATCGTTGCTGCGCAACGGCAAGTTTCGGATAGTATCCAGATCGCGGAACGCGCCGCCGGCCTCCACACTATACCGGCGGGCACCGCTGGTAACCGCACCGCCTGCAACATCGGCCCCGCCCGAACGCAACGCATCAACAACCACTGTGGCAGGCAGCCGTAATTCGGCGAGCCGTCCCGGATTGATTGCAACCGTTATCTCTGGCTGAGGCAACCCCGATATTTCGGTCGCGCGAACCTCTTTGTAACGCGAAAATGCTTCGCTGATATCCTGCGCATATTTGTCCATCCGCCGCCAGCTTGCACTTTCGCTAACCAAGGCAAGCTGGACCACCGCAGCATTGGTTGTGCGGGTCTTGCGAAACTCAAGCCGCCCCAGATCGGCAGGCAAACGCGACCGGATTGCGGTTATTTCACGCACTGCATCATTGAAATACTGGTCAGGATCACCCGACCAGTCAAACTGTGCGCGGATAACGGCGCTGCCATCATTGCTGGTCGAGTTAATCTCCTCAACATCCTCCAGCCCCTGCATGATCTCCTCGATCGGCTTGACGATGGTTTGTTCGATCTCGGCAGCATCCGCCCCCGGCTGCCCGGCCAGCACGACCACCACCGGCAAAGGAAAATGCGGATCAACCGCGCGCGGAATAGAGGTCAGCGCCGAATAACCTAGTGCAATCAACAGCGCGAACAGCACCAGTGTCAGTTGCCATTTGCGGATTGCAATTTCAGCGATTTTCATGCGCGAAAATGCCTCATGAACGCGCCTGTCGTCACTGTGCAGTAGCCACCGTGCGCACACGCGATCCGGTGCGTAACTTCTCTCCGCCCGAGGTCACAATGACATCACCGGGCTTAATCCCGCCAGTGACGATTACAAAACCATCGGTCACGCGTTCAATCGAGACATTACGCGTTTCAACGCGTTCCTTATCACCGACGATATAAACCAGCCCTTCGCCGGTGCGCACCCCGAACAATGCGCTGGCTGGGATTTGCAGCGCACCGCTTTCGGACGCGGGTAATTTGATCGACGCTGTGCCAATCTGGCCCGAACGCAAGCGTGGTCGATTGGCGAGACGGAACTGCACCGTAAACGCGCCCGTCGCCTCATTGGCGCGGCCGTCGATTTCTGAGATTGTCGCGGCAATCGGCGCGCCTTCCAAAGACTCGATATTAATGTCTGCCACCATACCAACGCGTAGTTTAGACGCGTCACGGTCGATTATCGGCACTCTGAAGACAAAGCCTTCATCCCCCTCGCCCAGTATCAAAGCAGGTGTACCAGCGGCGATCACATGTCCCGGCTGGACATTTCGCGTCAGAACAACCCCGCTGGACGGGGCATAGAGTTGCGCAGTGCCAGAGGCGAAACCCGCTTGCCGGACGCGTGCATCGGCCACCTTCACAGCAGCATCCGCCGCTTCAAACCGCGCCTTTGTTACCCAACCGTCGGCATATAGCGAGCGGATGCGTTCAAGTTCAGCCCGTGCTCGGTCGCGTTCAGCGGAAGCGACGCTGACGTCAGCGCCAACACTGGTCGTATCAAGCGCAGCCAGCAAAGCACCGCGCTTTACAAAATCGCCCTCTTCAAACCGGACCGTCGCAACCTTGCCAGGCGTAGTAAACCCAAGCGGCGTCTCGCGGCGATACCGCACAGTGCCAACCGCGCTTAAGGTGCGCAGCATATTTTCCTGCTGGACCGTCATCACCTGCACCGGGTGGATTTCATCTGCCGCCGTCTTGGTCACAACTTTACTCTCGCCACAACTGGCGACAATAATCAGGGGTAACAACCCGACTAACATTCTGGCCGATATGGGCAAAACCCTCTCCCCTGCTTCTCTGCTTGCACGTGATAGGCGAAGATTGGCGAGGATGGAACACCATCCTGATATGCAACTGAATTTTGTTGTGGACTATGCCCTATTTGCCAGCGAGCAATGGCGGCAACAGCTTGCCATCGCGCTTTTCTGTCTTTGCCATAAGGTCAATTTCGGCCTGCATGATCTTGACCCGGTT
>JANMPK010000086.1:0-2017 GCA_031369825.1 Sphingomonadales bacterium | reverse complement strand
TATGATCTTGCCATTATCGACAAGAATAGCGCGACTTCTTCTGGGAAAATCTGCACCTGCTTAACCGCTTCAGGGGGCAGGTCGCGCAGTTCGCGGAAGCCCGATATTCGCTGGCCATTAAGCAAGATGATGGGTTGTCCGCCGCCACGCCCGCGCCCTGAACCGGTTTGCGGGGCAACTGCTGCGACTAGATCGGTCAGCGATGATGCGCCGACTGCCGCGATATCGGCCTCACCCAATTCTTCAACCGGCGGCACAGCGGTATCAACCCCGCCTTTGATCCGCTCAGCGATAACAATGATGTCCGTTGATAGCTCGTCAACAGGCGGCTCTGCGCTGTCCTGCGCCCATGAAGGCACAGCGGTCGAGGCAAGCAAAAGGGCAGTAATCGGGAAAATACGCATGGGGAGAATATGCTCTTTATAAGATGTCGTTGAATTGGATATCTAATGTGGCGGCGGCAAGACGAAAGCCAAAGATTGTAGCAATTTGTCGCAGCGTATCGTTTGTTGGTCGATACGCGGGCTCTTTCCTTTTACAGGCATTGCCGCTAAGGGCCTCGCAGACATCAAAATCAAGCTTACCAAGGGGCCGAATGGCAAAAGAAGAACTTCTGGAAATGCGCGGTACAATTCGTGAATTGCTGCCCAACGCAATGTTCCGTGTTGAATTGGAAAATGGCCATGAAGTGCTTGGCCATACCGCAGGTAAAATGCGCAAAAACCGTATCCGCGTACTGGTTGGTGACGAGGTATTGTGCGAACTCACCCCCTATGATCTGACCAAAGGCCGGATCACGTACCGCTTTAAATAAGCGACATTTGCGGCATGCCGCAGCTTGTTCTTGCATCATCAAGCCCGCGCCGCCGCGATTTGCTGGCGCGGTTGGGTGTGGCACCGGCGCGGATTGCATCGCCCGATATCGACGAAAATCCACGCAAAGGTGAAGCGCCGCGCGTTTATGCGTTGCGAATGGCTATAGAGAAGGCACGGGCGGTTCCGCGCGGCGAAGGCGAGGTTGTGCTTGCGGGCGACACCACAGTTGCGGTGGGTCGGCGGATATTGCCGCCTGCTGTCGATACCAACATGCAGCGTGAGCTTCTGCACCTGCTCAGCGGGCGGCGGCATCATGTTTTGAGTGCGGTGTGTGTCATCGACGCTGAGGGGCGCGAACGCACACGGATTAGCGACAGCATTGTTCGGTTCAAACGGTTGGGCGCGGCAGAGATTGATGCCTATATCGCCAGCGGCGAAGGTCTCGGCAAGGCGGGCGGCTATGCGATACAGGGCAGGGCGGAGGCCTTGGTTGACTGGATGGCGGGCAGCCATTCGGGAGTGATAGGGTTGCCCTTATACGAAACCCGCGCTTTGCTGATCGCGGCGGGATATCCGCTTGATTGAGTGGCTCTACGAAGACGGGGTCGGCGAGGAGCGCGCTATTCTTGTCGATAATGGCAAGATCATATCAGCACGGATCGAGCGGCACGGTGGGGTCAAGCCCGGCATGGTGGCGCAAGCGCAACTGATTGCGCGGGTGGTTGCGAACACACGCGGCATCGTGAAATTTGCAGATGGCGGCGAAGCTTTGCTTTCGCCACTGCCCAAGGGCTTGAACGAAGGTGCGATGCTGACCGTTGAGGTCGTGCGCGCCGCGATTGACGAGCAAAGCCGGTTCAAACTGCCGGTGGTCAAGGCTGTGCCCGATAAAGCAGGGCATGACGCACCGACTTTGCTGTCGCAGATTGAAGCCACGGGCAACCCGGTCACCCATTGCCATACGCATGCGGAGGACCGGTTTGAGGCTTATGGGTGGAGCGAACTGCTCGAAGAAGCCCGAACCGGGTCGGTCGCCTTTGACGGAGGCGCTTTACGGATTGCGCTAACTCCGGCGATGACCTTGATTGATGTCGACGGCGACCTTGCCCCAGCGGCACTGGCGTTAGTCGCTGTGATATCGGCGGCACAGGCCATCCAGCGGCTCGATCTGCAAGGCAATATCGGCATCGACTTCCCGACG
>JANMPK010000084.1:0-4053 GCA_031369825.1 Sphingomonadales bacterium | reverse complement strand
GACCCCTACAACTTCTACATCGACCGCAATTCGGACGATAATCTGACTGATGTGACAAGCTAATAAAAATGGGCGGCCCTTAGAGACCGCCCATTTCTAAAAACTCTATTTTGATTATCTAACGCGTTACCTGACTCTGGGTCCACCAAATGGCATTGGTGGGGGAGGGCGGCGCACGCCGCGTGGCAATTGCGCTTGATAGGCACGGCCGCAATGTTCCACGCAATAAGGGAAGCCGGGGTTTACCGCGACGCCGCAGAAATGGAAATCGGCCTCGCCCGGATGGCCCATTGGCCAGCGGCACACGCGTTCATTCAGGTCGAGCAACGAGGTCTTGGTCGCCATTTCAGCGCTCGGCTTGGCGGGAACCAAACGGCGCGGCGGAGCGGGCGGAATGGGTGCCTGCTGGTCACCCGGTCCTTGGCGCATGAAACCTCCGGGGCCAATCGAAACGATCCGTGGCATCGCGGTGGTCGCGCGCTCGGCTTGTGCTTCGATGGTGGCAGGGGAGTTTTCTGTGATACGCGGAGCGTGCGCGGGTGCCGCCATGCGCGGCTTTGCAGGAGCAGCGGCCGCTGGCTTGGCGACAGTTTTCTTCAAGCCCGTCTTTTTCTCAGGTTCATTGGCCTTGACCGGCGAAGGACGTGATTTCAGGCCAAGACGGTGCGCCTTGCCGATAACCGCATTGCGGCTAACCCCGCCGAGTTCGTCGGCGATCTGGCTTGCGGTCAGCCCCTTTTCCCAAAGGGTTTTAAGTTGGTCGATCCGCTGGTCAGTCCAGGCCATGTTTGCTCCAATATTCTATTCTGTCATTTAAGCGGCCGCGTTGTTGTACTGGCGCGATTGCGCCTTGCGGTCGAAGCTGCAAGCCGATAGTCGATTGCGCGATGAGTATCCACAATAAAACACCGTCCAACCGGCTACAGGACCCAGATAGGGATTTGAGCGGCCAAGTGCAACTGCGGCAGGGCAGCTATGTCATCCGCAACATCAACTGGATTGGCCTGCGCACGCTGTATATGAAGGAAGTGCGCCGCTTTTTTAAGGTGCAGTTGCAAACGGTATGGGCGCCCGCACTCACGACGTTGCTTTATCTGATTATCTTCACCGTGGCGCTGGGCGGCATACGGCCTCAGGTGCTTGGCGCATCGTTCGCAGATTTCATCGCGCCGGGGCTTATCATCATGGGGATGATGCAGAATGCCTTTGCCAATTCCAGCTTTTCGTTGCTCGTCGGCAAAATCCAGGGAACCATCGTCGATTATCTGATGCCGCCTTTGTCCAATGCCGAAGTGCTGGCGGCGCTGACCGGCGCATCGGTGACCCGCGCGATATTGGTCGGGGCGGCGATCTGGCTGGCAATGGTGTTCTGGCCGGGTGTCAATGTGACACCGGTGCATTTATGGGCGGTCATCTGGTTCGGGCTGATGGGGTCCACCATGCTCGCGCTGATCGGGGTTTTAACCTCGATCTGGGCTGAAAAGTTCGATCATGCCGCCGCGATTGGCAACTTCATCGTTGCCCCTGCGGCCTTGCTGTCGGGCACATTCTATTCGGTCGATAAACTCGCGCCTGCGTTTCAGGCGGTGAGCCATGCCAACCCGTTTTTCTATGCGATCTCGGGCTTTCGTTACGGCTTCATCGGCAACGCCGACAGCCCAGTTGAGTTTGGCGCGTGGCTGTTACTCGGTATCAATGTGGTGCTGGGCACGATTTGCTATTTGCTATTGCGTTCTGGCTGGAAATTGCGGGCTTAGTAAAGGGTATGACGCCATCTCCTTATACTTTGTCATTCTCGCGCACGCGGGAATCCATGGCCTAAGCTATCGGTTTAGATCGAACCATAAGTCACGCCATTCGGGATTGGCTTGCTCAATGAGGTCGATTTTCCATGCATGGTTCCATTTCTTGAGTTGCTTTTCGCGCTTTATTGCGTCCCTGACATCGGCATATTGTTCATAGTAAACCAATCTTGTCGTCTGATTTTCCTTAGAGAATCCGGCATATAACTTCTCACGATGTTCATGGACGCGGCGATAAAGATCGTTTGTCATTGCGATATAGGTCGTGCCATTCTTCTGACTGGCCATGATATAGACGAAGTATGTGGGCGGCATAGGTCAGGCCATGGATTCCCGCGTTCGCGGGAATGACAAAGAAGGGGCAAGATTAGCAAAATTGCAAAATTACCGCGCCGCCGTCCATGTCTGTGCCTGACAGAATGGCCCGATACAGCCCTTGACCACCAGATTGCCCGACTTGCCCTTATAGACCACTGAGCGATAGGTTTTGCCGGACTTCGGATCGTAAATCTGGCCCTTCCATTCATTGCCGACTTCCTTGAACCCGGTGAGGATATTCATGCCCAAAAGCGTGCGGCTACGCAGCGCCTTGTTCGGGTTATTGATATCCTTCTGTCCAACTCCATTGGGCGGCGGGACCAGAAATTTTGCCAGCTTGCCGCAAATTGTCTCGCCGCATTGATAAATTTCAACGATGCCATCCTTGCTTTGTGTGACCCATTTGCCGGTGACGGGGGCGGCGGCTTGTAATGGAACGGCAAGGCTTATGGTTGCAGCAAATGCGAGCAATTTCAACCGGACAGACATATTTTCTCCTCAGATAATTTTCTTAGCTTACAGCCCTATCCGTTCGTGTCGAGCCCTTCGACTGCCCGCAGGGTGGGCGCTCAGGATAAACTTCAGCCTTTGGCTGAAGTCGAGACACCCATCCGGCGCGCATCACCTCCCAGCATCTCGACTGGGCTCGATGCGAACGGGGGAAGGGTTTGGCATGTTTGTCGATTTGTCTTTCGCAAACGCCATGCTAACGGTCGATGAATGAACGAGATCATACTCTACGATTATTGGCGGTCGTCTGCCGCTTACCGTGTCCGCATCGTGCTGAACCTGAAAGGCGTGGCGTACACCGCCGTCCCGACCAGCCTGCTTGAGGGCGACCATAAGGCACCCGAATATGTCGCGCGCAACCCGCAAGGGTTTGTGCCGATGCTCAGCATTGACGGCCATGACCTGACGCAGAGTCTGGCGATTATCGACTATCTCGATGCCAATTATCCCGAGCCCAAGATGGTGTCGGGCGATCCGGCGATGCGCGCCAAAACACTGGCACAGGCGTTGGTGATTGCGGCGGATATCCACCCAGTCAATAATTTGCGGATAATGCAATATCTGAAGAATAAATTGGGGCAGGATCAGGTGGCGATCGACGATTGGTATCGACACTGGATCATCGAGGGCTTTATCGCATTGGAAGCAATGGCCCCCGAAGACGGCCTCTTCGGCAGCGACCTACCCAATCTGGCCGACGTCTGCCTCGTGCCACAAATGGCCAATGCGCGGCGGTTTAAGACGCCGCTTAAGGCTTTCCCGAAGCTATTGCGGATTGATGCGGTTTTGACGGAATTGCAAGCTTTCAAGGCGGCACATCCTGATGCGGTGAATCCCAAGGCATGAGAATAGCCGCATTGTTTGGACTGCCGCTGTTGGCTGTCGCGTCGCCAGTTTTGGGGCAGGCCCGTGTCGACGATGGCTGCTTAGAGAATACATTTCAGAGTTCGCCGGACGAAGAAATCGTGCTTACGTGCACGTTGATTGTAGTGACAGGTAATTTGCCTTCATCGGTAGCCGAGCTTGTTGAATCTATTGTGGAAGTCAAAATTGGTGACGCACGCGTCGAAAGGAATTTGGGCGAAGTCCCTGGACTACAACAATTCCGCCGCTCCGACGCTCGTTCCGCCAACCCGACAAGTCAAGGCGTTACGCTGCGTGGCCTTGGCGGCAATGCTTCGTCGCGCGCCATTCTTGTTCTCGACGATGTCCCGCAAGCTGATCCGTTAGGCGGCTGGATCAGCTGGCCTGGCTATGACGCTATCAATCTTGCCAGCATCCGTGTGCGGAGGGGGGCAGGGCAGGTTGCCTCCGGGCCGGGTGCTCTGGCTGGTGTAATCGAACTGGATAGCCGGCAGAATATCGACCAACTAAACGCAAGTGCTATTTATGGCAGCAGGAATAGCGTCGATGCAAAAGCTTC
>JANMPK010000045.1:0-3304 GCA_031369825.1 Sphingomonadales bacterium | reverse complement strand
CTGCCCTTGTCGGCGACGATCAGCGTGCGTTCGAACTGGCCGGTATTTTCGGCGTTTATGCGGAAATAGGTGGAAAGCTCCATCGGGCAACGCACGCCTTCGGGGATATAGACGAACGTGCCGTCTGAAAAGACCGCGCAGTTCAATGTAGCGAAATAATTGTCATGCATCGGCACGATCTTGCCGAGCCATTTGCGGACGAGGTCGGGATATTCCTTGATCGCCTCCGATATGCTGCGGAAGATGACGCCCGCGCGCTCGAGTTCGGCGCGGAAAGTGGTTGCGACGCTGACGCTGTCGAACACCGCATCGACCGCAACCTTGCGCGCACCTTCGACTCCAGCGAGCACTTCCTGCTCGGCAATCGGAATGCCAAGCTTTTCGTAAATACGCAGGATTTCCGGATCGACCTCGTCGAGCGACCCAAGCTTGGGCTTGGCCTTGGGCTCGGCGTAATAATAGGCGTCTTGATAATTGATCGGTGGAATGTTGAGCTTTGCCCAATCGGGCGGCTCCATCGTCAGCCAATGGCGAAACGCCTTCAACCGCCATTCGAGCATCCATTCGGGTTCGTTCTTCTTGGCAGAAATGAAACGGACGGTGTCTTCGGTAAGCCCCTTGGGCGCGAAGGTGGTTTCGATGTCCGACGACCAGCCATGCTCATAATCGGCAACCTTTTCGGCGGCGTCCCATGCGGCCTTGTCTTTGATATCTATATCGTCGGTCATCGCGTTAAACTCGTTAAGGTTACGCCTGCTAGTGCCCCGCGCACTGCGCCGTTGACGACAGCCCAATGCGGCTGAACGTGGCAATGGCCCTCCATCGCGCAGTCATGTTTGCCGCTGTCGCAACAGGCAGTCATCGCAATTGGCCCTTCAACCGCCTCGATAATATCGGCCATGCTGATCGCCGCCGCCGGTCGCGCGAGCTTTATCCCGCCGCCGGTGCCACGCGCCGAGCGCAGCAACCCTGCCTTCGTCAATATGCTCACCAGTTTCTGCGTAGTTGGCAAAGCCAGCCCGGTTTCCGCTGCCAGATCGGTGGCGGAAACACGCGCAGAGCCGCAATGCCGCGAAGCCGCGCTCATCACCACCACTGCATAATCCGCCATATTGGACAGCCGCATCGAATCGGACCCTAATCAGAACAAATCATTCTGATTGCGCATATGGGCGCGTCAGCCCGACAAATCAACCCGGATAGGTCTCGATATCGCGGTAATTGTCCTTGCTGAGCCAGAGGCGCAGGATTTTGCAGTCGTCGCTATCCAGTGCGCCGGGGGTTCTGCCGGTAAAATGTCTGATTTCACGGATCATATGTGGTTGGTCGTAAAACAATGCTTCGACATGCCTTTGCAATTCCGGGGTGCAGGCCGGGTCGCATAATATGCTGGCGGCCCTGACCGCGCGATATTTGCGCATCACTGCTTTGGGCGCCGATCCGAAATAGCGGGTAATTAAGCGCACTGCGGTGCTCCGCGACATATTGAGCTGTGCATAAAGCACCTCGACATCGGGTTCGAGGTCGCTGGAAATCCAGCTCACGACGGTTTGAACCAAGGCAATGTGCGCAGGCGGCACCGGTTTGACCTGTTTCAGCAGAAACGCGCTCACTTCGGCCACCATCTGCGCCACACGCATCGTGCCATTCAGCAGGCCATCCTGAAAACGTGCAGCCAATATGTCTATTTCGGGCCCGAATAACTCGCTGGCGGCCACTGCCCGGTCGGCATAGCTGCTGGCGGACTTACCCGTCAGCGCGACAAAACCAAGTGGCGACAACGCAATACCGAAATCGCATAATGGGCCGACAAAAGTGAATTCGGCTGCTGCCGAACAAGGGCCGAAAAGCGATGCCATATGCACTGGGTCAACATGACCATCATGGAACTTCAGCGATCCTTTCCCCTGCAATATGAACACGATATGCCCCAAAGCCGCAGGCTGCGCGTCATGGATAAAGGCCTCATCGCAGCGAAACAGGTAAAGTTGCGTTACAAACGGCGCGAGTTCGGCCGGGGGCGCGAACTGCAAAATCTCGATTTTGTCCGGCGAAATATAGCTTTGGTCTGCACTTTCGTGCGCCCCATCCGTTACTTCGCAACCGGCCATTTGACTCTCTTGCATCAAACTGATCCTGACTTAAGCCAATTTTTTGGCGACCCATTTATACTGCGCGCAAACGAAAAGCGTTGCGATTATAATGTCATCCTCCGTTAGCCGCTTCACCGTGGGCGCTGTGCGCGGTAACCGCAATTGCAAAAACGTTAATCGCTCCGGTGGCATCGGGTATCGCGCCCAGCGGCTCTATCCACATCTTAGGATTGCGTGCTTTCAAAGCCATAGCGGCCTCGGCCCCCGCAATAATCGTGCCTTTCGCAGCAGCGTCGACCATACGGATAAGCTGTGCATGCCGACCCTCATCGGCTGCGGGGTCATATCCGACCACAAGATTGACGGCCAGAGCGCAATCCGGATGATCACGCTGCGCCATTTGCAAATCGGCTTGCGCCTTATCAAGGTCGGCAAATACGGCTACGATATGATCGCTATGTTCTTTGATGCCAGATGCCCTCGGAAATGGAATATCCGACATCTTGGCGCGTGCGGCAACCAGGACAGACTGCGCCGATTGGGCGATATCGGGATTATGCGGGGGTGGTGCTGACCGGGCCAGTGCGACAATCTTATCGCTGGGCCTTGCCGGACCGCCATAGCCATTGTCTTGCCGCTTATCTGCCTCCAATACCCTCAGCCCGGCGGCAGTGCTCCCCATCCGCTCTGCGTTGTAGATCGCCCGGCCCTTGGCAGCCTGTGCTGCAACATCAACCGCTGCCAGCGACAGCGCTTGGCCCCCGTCGATGATTTCGACAGATGCGGCGGTTTCAAACAGCGCATCGAAACGATCGCTCCATTCCGCACCGAACGGATCAACTGACATAGTTTTGAACAGCGAGGGAATAACCGGCAAAATCACGTGCAGTTCGGCCCCGCTTTTGACCAATGCTTCTGCGATTATAATATCGGCACCGGCTGCCAGAGCACCATAACCAAAACCAGCTTTGGCATCGGCGACGGCATCAACTATTGCACGCTTTGCATCGTCATCATTTGGTGACAAGCCGATCATGCCGCCGAAATATAAACTCGGCGGTGGAGCATGCGGTAAAAGCCATGCACTGTCTTCGTTTCTAAATGTCAGGATAAGCCGGAACTGGCGCAATGTCGTGGCATGGTCCTCCCATGCTTGTGGAGCGAGTGAGACAGCCTCCGCGACGGATGTTTTGGCCGCTTCGATATCGCCG
>JANMPK010000028.1:0-2531 GCA_031369825.1 Sphingomonadales bacterium | reverse complement strand
CAGGCTCGCAATGTTACGCGCTGCCGGTGTCAACGTCACGCCGGTTACCGCGGCTGTCGATGAGGACGCTATCAAGGCTGCTTTGGTAGCGGCAGGCACAAAAGCCCGCGACATCGCTGATGCCCTTGCCGAGGCTAAAGCTGTCAAAATATCACGCAAAAACCCCGGTGATTTGGTCATCGGCTGTGACCAGATATTGGTAACCGGTGAAGGCCAGTTGCTCGATAAACCGGAAAATCCTGAAGCCGCCATAGCGCATTTGCGATTGCTGTCGGGCAAAGTTCACAGGCTTGTAAGCGCTGCCGTTATCTGCGAAGGCGGCGTGCCGGTTTGGCGTATCGTTGACACCGCAGCAATGACGATGCGTCCGCTGAGCGAGGCCTTCATTGATGCTTATGTTACCAACCACTGGCAACACATCCGCCACTGCGTCGGCTGCTACCGGATAGAAGCCGAAGGTGCGCAGCTATTTGCTTCTGTTTCCGGTAGCCAGTTCACAGTCATTGGTATGCCGTTATTGCCGGTGCTTGACTATTTGCGGCTAAAAGGCTTGCTGGAAACATGACAATTTATGCCGAAGTTATCGGGCATCCTATCGCCCATTCCAAATCCCCGCTGATTCACCAGTTTTGGCTCAAGCAGCTGGGAATAGTTGCGCGGTACGACGCGGTCGATATCGCGCCTGAAGCATTGGCAGCCTATTTTGCCGAGCGGAAAAACGATCCTATGTGGCGCGGGTGCAACATTACCATCCCGCACAAAATAGCAGCCCTTGATCATGTTGCCGACCCCGGGGAAATCCGCAATTCGATTGGCGCGATCAATGTGGCCTTCCGTGATGAAAGCGGCCAGTTAACCGGAACCAACAGTGATGCGGGCGGGTTTTACGGACCGATTTCCGACCTGCCATTGATCGGCGAAACCGTCGTGGTTATCGGATCTGGTGGTGCCGCGCGGGCGGTATTGTTTGCGTTGGCGCAGGCTGACGTTGGCGAGGTCGTCATCCTTGCCCGCAACGTCTTACGCGTCGCGGCATTGCTAGCGCATTTCGGTTTGAAGGGTCGCGTGCTGCCGATGGACGCGCGTCTGCCGGAGGCGGCATTGCTGGTCAACGCGAGTCCGCTGGGGATGAAAGGTCAAGAATCCCTCATCCTTGATTTGGCGCCGTTGGCTGACGATGCGCTAGTATATGATCTGGTCTACGCACCCGTCGAAACCGGTTTATTAAAGGCAGCGCGTGCCAGAGAACTGGCCACCGTTGACGGTCTCGAAATGCTCGTCGGACAGGCGGCAATTGCCTTTGAACTGTTCTTTGGCGAGCCGCCACCGATTGACGGCGAAGCTGAACTGCGGGCAAAGTTGCTGGCATGAAAAAGCCGCTGATTATTGGCCTCACTGGATCTATCGGTATGGGAAAATCGACCGTCGCCGCAATGTTTGCCGATGAAGATGTTGCAATTTTCTGCGCCGATGCGGCGGTTCACGCGATGCAGGCAGCGGGCGGCGAACTCGTCCATGAGATTGAGGCGGCTTTTCCGGGAACAACAGGCCCCGGTGGCGTAGACCGCAAGGCATTGGGAGCCGCAGTTCTGGGCGACCGTGACAAGCTAGCCAAACTCGAATTGATTATCCATCCCGCAGTGGCGGAGCGGCGCCAGAAATTCCTGAAAGCGAACAGCAATGCCAACCTGCTGCTTTTCGACATTCCGCTCCTTTTCGAAAAAAGCGGTCATGCAGGAGTCGATGTGACCGTGGTCGTCTCTGCGCCTTATGCCGTCCAGCGCGAACGCGTCCTTGCGCGCGCCGGGATGACTCCGGAGAAATTCGAACATATCCTGGCGCTGCAAATGAACGATGCAGATAAGCGCGCGCGCGCCGATCATGTCATTGATACAAGCCAGAGTCTGCAAGAGACACGGGCACAAGTGCGCGATCTTGTTAAAAGTCTGCGGCAAGCCCTTGCACATCCCGATAAATGAGCCGATATCCGACTCAGAATGAGAGAGATAATCTTCGATACCGAAACCACCGGCTTTGATCCCCTCACCGGGGACCGGATGGTGGAAATAGGATGTATCGAAATGGTTGGCCGGATAATGACCGGGAACGTCTATCACGGCTACTTCAATCCTGAACGTGCGATGCCCGCAGCGGCAGAAAATGTCCACGGACTTTCGGACAAATTTTTGTCAGACAAACCGTTCTTTTCACAAAAGGCTGAGGAGCTTGTTGCCTTTCTGGGCGAGAGCCCTTTGGTTGCGCACAATGCCAGCTTTGACTTTGGCTTTCTGAACAACGAACTGCAAAAATGCGGTCGTCCGCCTATCGGGCTTGATCGGATGATCGACACGGTTGCGTTGGCGCGCGTCAGGCATCCTGGGGCGAAATTATCGCTCGATGCGTTGTGCACGCGCTACGGCATCGACCGCAGCCACCGCGTCAAACACGGCGCGTTGCTCGATGCGGAACTTCTGGCGCATCTCTACATTGAACTGACCGGCGGCCGCCAGATCGGGCTGGGTTTAGCGGGC
>JANMPK010000011.1:0-7262 GCA_031369825.1 Sphingomonadales bacterium | reverse complement strand
CCTCGTTGCACCAGGTTCATTATCGCCAATACGATAACCGCACCGACGAACGCGACGACTAAGCCGGTAAGTGAAAACTCCTTAACGCTGCCGACGATACCAAACTGGTTGGCGATCAGGTTGCCGACGACGGAGCCGACGCAACCAGCGATGACATTCCACATAATACCCATAGAAGCATCGCGGTTCATAACTTTGCTTGCGAGCCAGCCAGCGATCCCGCCGACAATAATTGCTATAATCCAACCCATGATTGTTCCTCCTTAACAACGCGCCCCTGTTTGGTTTCGCGGGCGTCACAAAGGAATAGCCGCAAAGGCAATAAGTTCCAAATTGGAATTTGTTGAGGCGTTATTTGTGACAGGATAATACAAAACCCCCTGCGGATTTTACCGAGGGGGTTTGGTAGTTATGCTTATCAAAGCACAGCAATAATCAGTATTTTTGCTGGCGTTCATAAAGGTCACGGTAATGCTGAATACGTGTGACTCGCAGACCAGGCATACCGGAACGATCAACCGCACGCTGCCACGACGCAAATTCTTCGAGTGTGAGGTCATAGCGCTCGCACACATCATTGATGCTAAGCAGTCCGCCATTGACTGCGGCAACGACCTCTGCCTTGCGGCGCACGACCCAGCGGGTTGTGCCGGCTGGTGGCAAGCTGGCTATCGTCAACGGTTCGCCTAATGGCCCGATGACTTGCGCTGGGCGGATTTTTTGGTTCTCTATCATAAGGTCCTCGATGCTCCATGCCCCGTCTGGTTGAACTGTTCCCCAGTCCGATCACCATTTACGTCATGGGCTTTGATATTGGTTGAAGCGTTCTGGTAAACGCCCGATTCATATTTGGCTTGACCCGTGTCTTGGGTGCGGTGAGCTGACCAAAACGCCCCTGATGGTGCTTGGCCACTGCCCAAACGCGATCCAAAATATTGAATGCGTTGTTCGACGGCATCCCCTTTCGCCGATGGAGAATCGTGATTCGTACGCCCGGCAATCAGCATCGCCTGCACTGTCCGGCTATTCGCCTGACGTGCAATTGCGTTTGCAAGCATCGCTTGATAATCAGAACGGCCATTGACCGTTCTTTGACCAGATGCGCGGTGGGGAAATGTCATTTCCATGACCCCCCTCTAGCGGCGCACCTTATAACATGGAGTAAAGGACAAGTTCAGACGACGTTAGCCGAGGTTAACGGTCATTATCCTTTGCCCTCCCACAATGTTTCATATTGAGAAATCGCAACGCTAAACTGGCGTTTTCCAAAGTTCGCGGTTATGCGGTGCATCAAATGATTGATGATATTTTCTCTACTGATTTCCAATTGGGCCATGATTTGGCGGGCAAGCGAATCGTTGTTGCGATGTCGGGCGGAGTTGATTCGTCGGTCGTGGCGGCGTTGGCAGCGCGGACTGGCGCTGAAACGATTGGCGTTACATTGCAGCTTTACGATCATGGCAGCGCGGTGAAGCGGGCAGGGGCGTGCTGCGCCGGGCAGGATATCAGAGACGCCCGTGCGGTCGCCGACAGGCTTGGCATTGCGCATTATGTATTCGACCATGAAAGCCGGTTCCGCGAATCGGTCATCGACCATTTTGCTGACGAATATATGGCGGGGCGCACGCCGATCCCGTGCGTGCGGTGCAATATGGGGGTAAAATTCACCGACCTGTTCCGGCTGGCACGCGAGTTGGGCGCCGATTGCTTGGCAACCGGCCACTATGTCCGCCGTGTTGAAGGACCGCATGGTGCCGAGTTACACCGCGCCGCCGACCCGGCGCGTGACCAGAGTTATTTCCTGTTCGCAACGACGCAGGACCAACTCGATTACTTACGCTTTCCCTTAGGCGGCATGCCCAAGCCACAGGTGCGTGCAATCGCGCAGGAGTTAGGTCTTGTCGTAGCGATGAAGCCTGACAGTCAGGACATCTGCTTCGTTCCCGATGGCGATTATGCCAGCGTCGTCCGTAAAATTCGGCCCGATGCCGATACTGGCGGGGAGATCGTTCATCTCGATGGCCGGGTGCTCGGTGAGCATAAAGGTATGATCCACTACACCGTAGGCCAACGCAAAGGACTGGATATCGGCGGGCAGCCGGTTCCGCTTTATGTTATCCGGCTGGAAGCAGCATCGCGCCGTGTCTTTGTTGGGCCACGCGAAGCTTTGGCAGTCGACGCCGCGCGGGTTGTCGATGCCAATTGGCTGGGTGATGTCAACGGCCGCCCAATCATGGCCAAGGTCCGTTCAATGGCAAAGCCGGTTGAGGCGACGCTCGATGGTGAATGGTTGCGTTTCGATAATCCCGAATATGGCGTGGCCCCTGGGCAAGCAGCGGTGCTTTATGACGGCGAGCATGTGTTGGGCGGCGCATGGATTGAGGAGACTATGGCAACCAAATGGGTTGCGGCGGCCTAAAGCGCTTCGATCTCGCTCTCATTCAACTGAACACAGCCAAATGCCCCACGCCGTTCGGCAACGGCCTTGGCCAAAAATGGCACCGATGCGGTCACGCGTTTGTTTTCAGTATCATCTGTCAGGCTGACCAACTCCATGCCCGGCTCAAAATCGGTTTCGCAGCTCTTCAAATCGCGGCCAGCGATATAGCGGCACGAACATGCCACATGCGCGCCGTAAGCCGCGCCCAGCTGTGCCTGTCCTTTAATGCTGCTCCAATTCCATATCAGCCATATCAAAGCGACTGCAAGCAGCGCCAGCGCGACATTGCGTATTGTGCGCAGGTGGCTGCTGGGTTGTTTTGCGCTAGGCTTAGAAGTTGCGGTTGCCATTGGCCCTCCATCTGGTGCATCGATGCTTGCCATGCCTAGGAACAAAATCCGCATCGCCGCAACCGCTTTTTCCGCAATCGCCGCATTGGCGCTAGCATCTTGCGGGGCTGAGCCGCCTCAAAAGCCGGCGAAGCCCGGGAAGACCATGATCGTTGATGACGCAGTGGTCAGCAAAACTAAGCTCGCAGCGGCAATCGCGCCGATGTTTGAAGACACGGCAATGGCCGAGACGCGTGCGCTAGTTATTATGCAGGGCGGGCGGGTGATCGCCGAACGCTATGCGCCGGGCTATGGCCCTGACACACGGCTGATTAGCTGGTCGATGGCCAAGAGCGTTACCGCGACGCTCATTGGTCTGATGATTGCCGATGGTCGGCTGGCGCTTGATGAACCAGCACCCGTTCCCGAATGGCAAAGCCCCGGCGACCCGCGTGCCAAAATCACGCTCCGCCATTTGCTGCATATGTCCTCAGGTCTCGATCATACCGAAGGCTTGGAACCCGACAGCGAGATCGAAATACAAGAGGCAGATACAACACGGATGCTGTTCCTCGATGGCCGCGAGAATACCGCGCGCTATGCCGAGGGACGGATGCTGGAAGCACAGCCTGCGGAGAAATTCGAATATAGTTCGGCGACCAGCATCATATTAGCCGACATCATGGCGCGTTCGCTGACCGACAGCAAAGATCCGGTTGTACGCCGTGATGCGATGCTCGAATATGCGCGCGGGCGGTTGTTCGAACCGCTTGGTATGGCGAGCGCCTTTCCCGAGTTCGACCGCAACGGTACTATGCTGGGCGGCAGCATCATTCACGCAACCGCGCGAGACTGGGCAAAATTTGGCGAATTCCTGCGCAACAACGGTTCGGTGCGCGCGGCGCAATTGTTGCCGACAAGCTGGACGCGCTTCATGAAAACGCCAAGTCCTACAGACAATAGCTATGGTGGGCATATCTGGCTTAACCGGCGACGGAACCAGGGGCGCGATCAGGTGCTGTTTCCTGATAAAGGGCCACGCGACATATTCTCCGCGATCGGCCATTTGGGTCAGTTTGTCTTGGTTTCACCACAGCACAAGCTGACCGTGGTGCGGCTTGGCAAAACCAACGATGGTGATCTTGATCCTGTGAATGACCAATTGGCCAAGATCGTGACGCTGTTTTCGAAGCGTTAGGCCTTGGCCACCGGCGCGTCGTCGCCCAGATCTTCGTACCACGCCTCAACGGGTCCGCTGAGCTTAAGCAACAACGGCTGGCCTTTACGGTCCCGCGCCTTACCGGCCTGCACCTTTATCCAGCCTTCAGAGATCGAATATTCCTCGACATTGGTCCGCTTTTCGCCCTTGAAACGGATGCCAACGCCGCGCGATAGCAGGTCGCCGTCGAAATGCGGGCTCATCGGATTGATCGAAAGATGGTCGGGTGGGGTGTCAGTCATCCGCGCGCTCTAACGCCGACGCCGCAGCTTTTCAATCCGCTTTCATTCTGGGTTCCAGAAACCGACAATCAAAACGTCCAAATCCTTAGCCGGTTCAAAATCGGTTTTGCGCACCTCAAACTGCGTCGGTGAAATCTTTTTCACCCCGTCCATACAGAAACTGACGAGATTATCGGCCTTACTTTTATCGACGACCAACCGGAAGTCCTTGATCGGACCTTTCCAATTGGCACCTGATTTCAACACATAGCTAAGCCAATGCTCAACATACATGCCATCCTGCCCGCCGCTCGTTTTACGCTGCTTTTCCATAACGCGATCAAACCCGGCGATGAACGCTTTGTCGATGCAATAGACTTTTGAATATTCCCGAAATTGCCCGGCATAATTTTTCCGCGCTGATTTATGCAAATTACCGGCAACGCTGCTTCCGGCAACGGGCACATAGCTATGTTCGACCGTGACAGTCCTTCCTGCCGGAAATGTCTGCGTCCTGGTGATGTTGGTGGTCACCGTCCACGTCGGGTTATAACCATATTCATCGCCCTTCAGCAGGCCTTCGGCGGCATAGCCCCGCTCTTCCTGATGCGATAGCATTTGCACGCGCTTAAAGTACGCATCATCCTGCCAATAATCAACTGGCCAACCAAGTTCTTTCAGCCGGTCGTTAATGATCCGGTTGCCGACCTTGGCTGTCTGGTCAAAACCCAGTTCCACCGAAACACCATCCACTTTGGTTTTGAAGTCGAGTGCATTCCAGTCGGGCGGACCGGAATCGCCAAAATGTTCGCCATTTGCGTGCGGCATATCGGGCAGGGGAAAGGCAATCAATGTTGTGATGTCTTGTGCCGAAATGTTGGTAAAGCGGTATTTGACCGTGATCCGCTCTTGCGAGATAAACAGCTCCTCGCTGTCCATGCTGATGTCCTTGCTTTCGCGCAGTTCAATACCGCCCAATGCCAAAGCGGACGAGCTGTCGTTGCCGAACGCTGGTGCAGTAACAGCAAGCAACATCACGAGAGGCAAAAGAAACTTCTTCATGGGCTGGTTATGACATGGCATGGCGCGGACATGAAGAATGAAAATTATGACGTAATTATATTGGGTGCGGGCGGTGCCGGGCTGATGTGTGCGCTGACCGCCGGGCAGCGCGGGCGTCGGGTTTTGGTGCTTGACCATGCCAGCGGGCCGGGCAAGAAAATCCTGATCTCGGGCGGCGGGCGGTGCAATTTCACCAATGTGAATACACAGTCCGACCGTTATCTGTCGGCCAACCCGCATTTCGCCAAATCCGCGCTCGGGCGCTATGCCCCGCAAGACTTTATCGACCTAGTAAACAGCCACGGCATAGCTCATCATGAAAAGACGCTTGGGCAATTATTCTGCGACGGCTCGGCGCGGCAAATTGTCGAAATGCTGATGGATGAGTGCGACAAATCTGTCGGGCAGGGCGGACGCGTCGATTTCGCCTTTGACGCACCGATCAGCGACGTTGCGCATGATGGCAGTGTATACCGCGTAACCTATAGTGGCCTGAGCGCAGCAGCCCCGTCGCTTGTCGTCGCAACCGGCGGCCCAAGCATCCCCAAAATGGGTGCGACCGGTTTCGCTTATGATCTGGCCCGGCAATTTGGATTGAAGATCGTCGAACCGCGCCCTGCACTTGTACCGCTGACCTTGGGCGGCGACGATGTCCTGTTCCGCGAACTCTCCGGTGTATCGGCAGAAGTCTCAGCCAAACATAACAAAACATCGTTCCGCGAAGCAGCCCTGTTCACCCACCGCGGCCTCAGCGGGCCAGCAATCCTGCAAATCAGCAGCTATTGGCGACCCAGCGAGAGCATCGGCATCGACTTCCTGCCCGGCGACGACGCGACCGAACTGTTGTTGTCGGAAAAACGCGCACGGCCAAAGGCAACATTGCGCTCAACGCTCGACCGGGTGTTACCGGCGCGATTGGCCGAGGCATTGGCAGGAAGGCTGGCACTTTCGGGCAACCTGGCCGACCAAAGCGACCGCAAACTTATGGGTGCAGGCGCGCAGTTGGGGAACTGGATATTCACTCCGAATGGCAGCGAGGGCTATGCCAAGGCAGAGGTAACGCTAGGCGGCATCAGCACTGACGGCCTATCACAACAGACGATGGAGGCAAAGAAAGTGCCGGGTCTATATTGCATCGGTGAGGCGGTGGACGTCACCGGTTGGCTCGGCGGGTACAATTTTCAATGGGCGTGGGCGAGCGGGGTTGCGGCTGGCGCAGCGGCTTAATGGCAAGAGAAAAATGTTTTCGGGTACCCGTGCGGGTTACTTTTGCACCGTCTCAATCTGTCTTGCTGAGCGCACGTCCTGAAGTTTATTTTATTCATCATGCGTCTATTTTGCCTTTCTAAGCGTTTCTCACCAGTCATCAATTGACTGAAAAGGCAAATCTCCCATGAAAATTGTTACTTCTCTGCTGCTTGCAGCAGCTCCATTCACCTTACTGGCAACCCCTGCTTTCGCTCAATCCGATGAGGAACATTGGGAAGGCCCCTATATTGGCGGATCAATCGGGCTGAGTGCGCAGAATAATGATCGAGGCGAAAGCGTATTGTTTGACACTGATCGCGACGGTGCATTTGGCGATACTGTGCGCACAGTCACAGGCGCTAACGCGTTTTCACCCGGGTTTTGTGGCGGTGCGGCGAACGGTCGGACCCCAATTGAGGGTTGTCGCGGCGACAGGGACGGTCTCGAATATAATATTCGCGCCGGCTATGACATTCAGCAAGGCAATATCGTTTACGGTGTTGTCCTTGAAGGCGGTAAATCAAACATCCGCGATAGCGTAAGCGCTTTCAGCACGACGCCCGCATTCTATTACTTCACACGCGAACTAGATTATACGCTTGGTGCACGTGCGCGGGTTGGTTATGCAGCACGGGGCGCTTTGTTCTACGCAACCGGTGGTGTGGCATACGCCAAAATCGAAAACGAATTCGAAACGAGCAACACCGCAAACTCCTTTGATGACAACGGCAACAGCAACAGCG
>JANMPK010000445.1:0-3755 GCA_031369825.1 Sphingomonadales bacterium | reverse complement strand
GCGAGTCCTGCCAACCAGGTGTTGTTCGGCCTATCCAGCGGCATGAAGAACCCTTGTGCCAACCCAAGCCGCAAATTGGCGCGCATTTTCTCGACGCCCTGCAAAGCCGCTGCGCGCGGCTGTGACGCCGCACCTGCGTTGCTCGACGACGCAATGTTTCCAAGGCTCAAGCCCGCATAATTGTGGCTGGGCCCGATGATACCGTCAAAGTTGATTTCTAATAATGCCATATATCACCACCGTGCCACGTGGGTGACTGTGTTGCCATTGCTGACACCCAATGCTTTGGCACAGCCCGCATCAATCACAATTCCGCCGTCGCGCATTTCAACCCAGCCATAAGCGGTTTTGAAGCCTTCCATCCGACCGCAAGACACCAGCATTTTCTCGCCGCCGATCTGGTCGCCAAGCGCGTCGCTGATTTCGACAATTGCCGAATCCTTGGCCTCACGGATACTCCTAATCTGGTCGGTGCGCGCGGTCATGGTTGGACCACCGTCAAAAATGTCGACATAATTTTCCCAAGCAAAACCTTCTTCCTCCAGCATCCGCATCGCGGCGCGGCCCGATGGGTGGGGAAGGCCGATAACATGTCGCGCAGCTTCGCTGAGCATCGCTATGTAAACGGGGTGCTTGGGCATAAGATCGGCGATAAACTGATTGCCGAATTTGGCATTGAACTCGTCGGCTTCCTGAAAGCTCATCCCGAAAAAGCGGCCAGCCACACCGTCCCAGAAGGGCGAACCGCCTGCCTCGTCAATAACCCCGCGCAGCTCCGCTAGCGTCCGGTCGGCAAAGCGCGCGCGGTGGTTGCGGATGAACAGATAGCGGCTGCGCGCGATCAGCAAGCCCAACCCGCCGGCGCGTTCGCCGGGGTGGAGGAACAAACCGCCGACTTCGCTGGCACCTTCCAGATCAGTGGACAGGTTGAGTATGTCGGCGCGAAAGGTCCGGTCAAGCTCGACACTATGCTGCGTCAGCGCACCAATGCGGTAGCTGTAGAATGGCCATTTCTGACCGACACAACCGAAAATCTGGCATGTCCCGCGCACCTCATTGGTCTCGGTATTTTGCAGGACGAATACATAAAGGTCATCGTTGACGATATCTTCGCCGCGCACAAATCCGGCGGCTGATTTTTCGAGCTTTGCAACCAGTGCTTTGCGGTCAGGCGGAAGGTTGGTGAAGCCGCCGCCCGTGCGTTTGGCCATCTCATAGATGGGCTGCACGTCGTCCATATTGGCAGGGCGGATGATAAACGTCATAGAGTTCCTTTGGCGGCGATCCGCATGATGGTTAGCGCAGACAGGCGTGCGCGTTCGACAAGGCTTTCGGTGATCAGAAATTCGTCAGCGCTATGGATGCTGCCACCGCGCACGCCCATTGTGTCGACCACTGGAACGCCGCACGCCGCGATATTGTTGCCGTCGCAAACGCCGCCGGTGGAGCGCCAGTTAATCGCCAGTCCCAAGTCGGCACCGCATTGTTTGACGAGGCCAAACAGCTTTTCCGCGCCTGCATCAATCGGCTTGGGCGGACGGCCAAAACTACCGTGCAGATGCGCGCTGACCTGATGTTCGCGCTCAATTTCGGCGACCAGTTTTTTGATCTCACCATGTGCAAAGATTTCAAGCTCGGGGCTATGCGGACGAAGATTGACGCGCAGCACGGCATGGTCGGGCACGACATTATTAGGGCTGCCGCCTTCGATGCGTGCCGGGTTCACCGACAGACCTTCACAGGTGAGTTTTTTAAGGCGCAACGCGAGGTCGGCGGCAGCGAGTAAAGCATTGCGACCGTCGTCGGGATTGCGACCGGCATGCGCGCTTTTGCCCGTAATAATGATCGAGAAGTTGCCGCTGCCTGCACGCGCTCCTGCCAAGGTGCCGTCCGGCAGGGCAGGCTCGTAAGTAAGTGCCGCAAGTTTCGACTTGGCGAGCTTGGCGATGAGAGCAGCTGACGATGGCGAACCTACTTCCTCGTCACTGTTGATCAGCACTTGATAGCCGACACGGTCAATACCGGCGTTATTTTCAGCCGCCGACAGCGCGGCTAGCATTACAGAAATACCGCCCTTCATGTCGGCCACGCCCGGGCCATTGAGGACTCCGTCCTCAAGCCATTTTTGTGTCTGAAACGCATGATCTTCGGCAAAGACCGTGTCCATATGCCCGGTAAAAAGCAGCTGCACAGGTGCATCCGGACGGACGGTCAAGACGAGGTGACGGCCATGCTCGACGGTTTCGATCACACCGTCGGCGCGGACGCGTTCGACCGGCGTTGGCGACACAAGCGCAACCTCACCGGGCAATGCGGCAAAGCCATCGGCCAGCATTCCTGCGGTATTGGCAAGGCCCGCCAGATTGCCCGATCCGCTATTTATCGCAGCCCAAGCTTGGACCTGTGCTAGCATCGGATCGTGCTCGATCCTTTCGAGCGCGGCGGTTTCTGTCGTTAAAAGCGATTGCATTTGTAACCTTTAGCGAGCCAAATTTGCTTACGCCACCCCTGCATCAATCGCGCGCGCCATTGCGAGCCATTCCGCCAGTTGCAGCGTCTCTGGTCTGCGGTCGGCGGCAATGCCGGTGGTCGTCAGCGCGTCGAGTCCACCGGGCATAGCCTTCAAGCTTTGCCGCAGCATTTTGCGGCGTTGACCAAAGGCAGCGGCAGTCAGTTTTTCCAACGTCTTGATGTTGATGTCGTTGGGTGCGGTTGTAGGAGTAATATGAACCACCGCAGACATTACCTTTGGCGGTGGCGTAAAGGCAGAGCGGTGGACAGGCATCGCAATCTTTGCGGTTGCGCGCCACTGGGCCAGGATAGCAAGCCGACCAAAGGCATCCGAACCCGGAGCCGCGACTATGCGCTCGGCTACTTCGCGCTGGAACATCAGTGTAAGTGATTGCCAGGCAGGTGGCCAAGTCTCGCCGCTCAGCCAGCCAACGGCAAGCGCGGTGCCGACATTATAGGGCAGGTTGGAAACGATGTGGAACGGCGCGCCGATTTCTGCGGCTGGATCAATTTTCATCGCATCATCGTCGATTACGCGGAGCTTACCAGGGAAGGCTTCAGCCAGTTCGGCAAGCGCTGGCAGGCAACGATGGTCGCGCTCGACGGCGGTGACTTGTGCGCCCGCACGCAACAATGCCCGGGTGAGGCCGCCAGGACCTGGGCCGACTTCGTAAATATGCGCGCCGTTCAGATCGCCCGGAATAGCAGCGATTTTGTCGAGCAACTGTTCGTCAAACAGAAAATTCTGACCCAATGCCTTGCTTGCCGACAGGCCGTGGCGTTTGATGACCTCGCGCAAGGGAGGCAGGTCGGGCAGGCTCATGCTGTGGTGTCGGCGGCCATGCGATTGAGCGCCGCCATTTCGGCCATTTTAATTGCCGCGATCATGGAATTCGGTAGCGCTTTGTTCTGGCCCGCGATACCGAATGCAGTGCCGTGATCGGGCGAGGTTCGGATGACCGGCAAGCCTAGCGTTATATTGACTGCATCATGAAAATAGAGTGTTTTCAAAGGAATCAACGCTTGATCGTGATAGGCGCAGACAGCCGCGTCATAATGCGAGCGCGCTTCGGCGTGAAACATCGTATCGGCAGGCAGCGGGCCGATGACATCAAAACCCTCGCTACGAATTTGCTCGATTGCAGGCCCGAACAGGTCGATCTCTTCACGACCCATATTGCCAGATTCTCCCGCATGTGGATTGAAACCTGCGACCGCGAGTCGAGGCTTTTCTATGCCGAAAT
>JANMPK010000432.1:0-12585 GCA_031369825.1 Sphingomonadales bacterium | reverse complement strand
CCGCCATCCGCATCGTGCGGCCACGGATTTGCTGGCGCAGCAGCAGGATCAGCGCGGCGTTCGCGACCATCATCAGCGTGATGCCGATCAGCCCTACGTCAAAATCGCCCGTCGCGTCCTTGGCCGCGCCCCAGGCGAAGGGCGTCACGAACGCGCCAATCTGCGACAGGGTGTTGATCGCCGCCGCACCGATAGCGAGTTCGCGGACGTGCAGCGCCTCTGCCCACGCCGACGAAATCAGCATGGAAACGGCGAAGGCCACGGTCGAAAAGGCGAGATAGGCGATACCGACAATCAGCGGCGATGGCGCGAGCCAGATTGTGAAAAGGGACGCAGCCATCACCGCCGCACACCAAAAACCCAGGATGAAACGGTCTCCGTTGCGGTCGGCGAGATTGCCGAGATAGAGCGTTGCTGCCGTGCCAACCACACCGCCGACGCTGACCAGATAGCCGACATTGGCCACATCAAGCCCGGCGGCTTCGGCCAATATCATCGGGGCCGACAGTGTGAAGGTGATGAACGCGCCGATGCAAGTAATCCCGATTGCCCCGAACATCAGCACGCGGGGGTTGCGAAAGGCAGCGAGGACATTGTGGCTGGCGGGCGCGCCAATCGCCTGTTGCTCACGAGCAAGTTTGCGGTGGATCCAGTCCTTTTCGGGCGCGCTGAGCCAAGGTGCGGTCGCCGGGCTGTCAGGCAGATAGCGCAGCACAGCGAGACCAACGAGCACGGTCGGCAGCCCCTGAACCAGGAACAGCCACTGCCAGCCGTGGAGGCCTGCATTGCCGTCAAGCGCCAACAGCCAACCCGACATCGCCCCCATCACCACCGACCCGAGCGGCCCTGCGATATAAAAGCGGCTGACCGCGCGGCTGCGGTGGCACGGTGGGAACCAGCCCGAGAAATAATAGATGACACCGGGGTAAAATCCGGCCTCCGCCACGCCAAGGAGGAAGCGCAGGATGTAAAACTGCTCTGCGGTCTGAACGAACATCATGGCCGCCGACAGCAGTCCCCAGGTAATCATGATCCGCGCAATCCATTTGCGCGCGCCGAAGCGGACAAGCATCAGGTTCGAGGGAATCTCGAACAGCGCATAGCCAAGAAAGAACAGCCCGGCCCCAAGGCCGTAAACAGTCGCGCTGAACCCCAGATCGGCGTTCATGGTGGTGGCGGCAAAGCCGACATTCACCCGGTCAACGTAGGCGAACAGATAAGCAGTCAAGATGAGTGGAATGATCCGCCACATCGCCTTGCCCATCGCCGATTTGCCGATGCCTTCATCCGTGATTGTGCCTGCGCTCATATGGGGTCCTCCAACAACGCAGACACAGCTTTCCCGCTTCCAGAACCGGGGTTTCCCGGCCCATCCAAAGCGTCAAAAATGTCTGCGATCCCTTGGGGCAGATAATGCGATGACGTAGCGTCAAGCGCAATCCGGCTTACCGTCAATAAAGCGTCAAAAAGGCGTCAATGGTGCTGGTGCGCGGCTATCGAAAGTTATAAATTACTTGGCGGCGGCAGCAAATCGGGCCAGCCATATTTATCCCACGCCGCCGCCATACCGATTCGCTGCGCAAAGGGGATGAATTCGGGGTGCTGCCAGATTTGGCGGATGGGATCGATGTCAGCCCAGATGGACATCAGGCAAGCGACATTTTGGAGCGTGAGGCGCGTGCCTAGTGTTTTGAACAGCAAATCAGCATAGCCCATGAACACGGATGGCAGGGTGATCGCCAGATGTTCCTTTTCCGTCATCGTCGCGTGAAGAAAATCGAGCGTCCGGCAATAGGTTTCCCGATCCTCTGGAACCCCGCTGCACACGCCCTTTGCCGCGACGAGCCAATAGGCATCCATCATTTCAGGCGACATCGGCGCCATCCCGCTGGGTGGCGGGATACTGTTGTTTAGCAACAAACGGGTTTGCTGATAATGTTCGACTGCGACAGCATGATTGCCAGCGGCTGCATGGGCGACACCCAGCCAAACCGATGGAAAGCCGAGATCGACGCAGCGCTGTGCGTCGGCAATGGCTGCATCGATATTCCCCCCGTTAAGCTGGCCCGCCGAGCGCAACATATAGTGCCTGCCATCCACTGGGTCTTGCGCGATCGCTTCGTCGAGATAGCGCATGCCTTGCCGGGTCAGGCCGCAAAACAGCAATAGCCCACCTATCCGAACCGCCACCGCCGGATTGTTCGGTTCAACCTCATAACCCTGGAACGCAAGATCCAATGAGCCGACGATATTATTCCGGGTAAAATCGTGCAACGCAAGCAAACCATATGCATGACCCAGACCGGGCTTGATCGCCAGCGCCTTGCGTACGCAATCCGCCATAACCGCTGAGGCCGTGGTCTGGTCAGTGCCAGCAAGATAAATTCCCATCCGTTGATGCACATCAGCGAGCAAGAGCCACGCTTCGGCAAAGCCCGGATCAAGCGCAACTGCTTCGTCAAGTAACTCGGCTGCCCGTGTGAGAACCCCGTCCCCAAACAGCCTTGCATTGAGCGCGCGGCCTTGAAGATAAAGATCATAAGCTTCTTTACTGCGCGTCATGCCGTGCACAAGCGGCGGCCGCATCGATATGCCCAGCTCTTTGGCTAGCGCCGTCGTCACCGCCTGCGCAACGGTTTCTTGCAACGCAAAAATATCGTCGAGTGTACCGTCATATCGGTGCCCCCAGCTTTCAAACCCGGTCGCACCATCTATCAACCGCACAAAGATGCGCACGTTCTCGCCTTGCCGTTGCACCGATCCTTCAATCAGATGCGCCACACGTAGCTCCTTAGCGATAGCCGGTGATGCAAGATCACTGCCGCGGAAGTGAAACGATGATGTGCGTCCTGCGATCAGCAGCTGTGGAACTTGGCCAAGTGCGGTGATCAACTCATCAACGATGCCGTCGGCAAAATAGTCATGCCCGTCCTGGGCATCGAGGGAATGAAAAGGCAACACGGCAATCCGCGTCTTGCCGCTTGCTTTATCTGTTGGCGCCCTGCGCTCGACCGATGGATCACGCGCAGTCCAAGCATTTAGTAATTTTGTATGTCCGGCAATCTCGCCGTCCTTCTCCAACGCTGCTAGCCCATCCATAACGGCAGCGTTCAACCGGCGTTCTGCTTCCAAACGCTGCTTGGCAAGCCAGGCATTGAAAGCATCGCCAAAGTCCATTTGGTCGAGAAGCTGTTTGGTCCCGATGGCAGCGAGCTGTTCTGTCGCAACGATATAGTGCCCCTGAATCAGCGCGTTCTCGATGGTCTCAAGGTCGGTCTGAATGGCAGAGGCGTTGAGACCAACTCTGCTGCGCGTCACGACCAGAATATCGCCGCCATGTGAAGTAAGCAACTTCCCCAAATCCAGCAAACATTGGCGCAAGCTGGCTTTCGCATGGGCCTCAAACCTGCCGGGCCACAAAAGTTTACTCAGATAATCGCGGTCTATAGATTCGTCGCGGACCAAGCACAGCATCGCGAGCAATGCCCTTGCCCGCCGGTTGGAAATCAAAATTTCAGTGCCTTCAGCTGTCGCTAATTGAAAACTGCCAAATAGCGAAGCACGGGCGGCATTCTGTGCCGGTTGAAAAACATCCTGTCGCTCCGCATGCATCATCCCCAGCTGCCCTCAACCCATATGTTTGTAACATAATGCAAATTGCATTGTGCACAAATGTTAAAATGGAAGCAAACGCAGGTCGGCTATCGGTCTATGAGGTTATAACGGTATACAGGAATGTCAGCAGCCCCAGATTTCTTGAAATAAATTTGTTCTTAGGGTCGTCCGCGCCGGCTTTGCGCCCGATATCGGTCGTTCAAGCCTTGTCGCAGTAACCTCGAAAATAGCGGGCTGGGGCCATGTCCATAGTTTGCACGACGCCATTCAAATCTTCGAACGAGTCTATGACTGCGTCTGCTCCGAGGTCCTCGACCGGCCGGTCACGGAAGCCGAAGCTGACCGCGATAAACGGGACATTGGCGGCCTTCGCGGTATCGGCGTCAGTGATTGAATCGCCAACATAGAGCGCGCGCCGACCGCCGCAGCGGGTGATCGCTTCGAGGAGCGGTGCCGCGTCTGGCTTGGAAACGGCCAGCGTATCCCCACCGATTATCGCATCAAACTTGGCGCTCCAGCCGAGCGCATCCACCAGCATCGCAGCCAGCCGCTCGGGCTTGTTGGCGCAGAAAACAGTCGATTTATGTGATCTAGTGGACATTTACTCATGGAGTGAATCCTTATCACCACAAAGGTCCATTTCGGTTTGGATTGTCCAGTGATGAGGGCCTAGGCGCCGCTTTTCGGGTATTGCAACACACTCCAGTCGGCATCCTGTCCTACCCGTTCATACACACTACGGTCATCAAATCGTCTTAGCTGCCTTGACAAGCATCCCTGCAAAATGACTGGAATGTTGGACATTCCAGACGGGCGGATTTTGGTAACAACGTGGCGTAAGCTGATGTGCATTCAGACGACAGCCTCATTTGCAGGTCCGTCTTAGCTGCACCGCCTAATCCCCCAAGCCTGCGTTTCTTAACTGTCAATATCCTCGGCATATCGCCAAACAATGCCGCTTGATTTTCGTTTAGGTTGCTGCCATCGAATAATGATAACGTTCACAATGAACTACGGGAGTGGATTTAATGCGGTTCAGGGGAACAGGAGCGCTGCTGGCCTTTGCTTTGGCTGGGTGCATGTCTGCGGTTACGCCATCCGATCCCACGATTGCTTCGACGGCTAATGCTGCAGCCCTAACACACCTGAACATTTGGCCTAGCGCCGCCAGTCCGTCAGCAATTTCCGATGCAAAGACGGAAAACGAAATTTCGGCGCTGATTGCGAAGATGACTATCGAACAAAAAATCGGTCAATTGATCCAGGCCGATATAAGCGCAGTCAAACCCCAAGATCTGGCAGAATATCCTTTGGGTTCGATTTTGGCGGGTGGTAATTCGGGGCCTTATGGCGACGAACGGGCGAGCGCGGCAAAGTGGGGCCAGTTGGTAGGCGAGTTCCGTAAGGCGTCGCAAAAATCGGGCGCTGGAATCCCGATCCTCTTCGGTGTGGACGCTGTACATGGTCATTCCAACCTGCCCGAAGCAACAATTTTCCCGCATAATATCGGACTGGGTGCCGCCTACGATGTCGATCTGATCAAACGGATAGGTGCCGCAACGGCAGCCGAGATTTCCGGCAGTGGTATCGAGTGGACCTTTGCGCCGACGCTGGCAGTGCCGCAGGATTTGCGTTGGGGACGTACCTACGAAGGTTATTCATCCGATCCGGCGTTGATCGCCAGTTACGCGCGCGCAATGACGCTGGGGCTGCAGGGCGAACTGGTCACGGGCAAGCCGCTGGATGCCAACCGCGTTGCGGCAACGGCAAAGCATTTTCTGGCGGATGGCGGCACATCCGACGGTCGTGATCAGGGCGACGCGCGGATCAGCGAGGCCGAGTTGATAGCCAAGCATGCGCCGGGTTATCCCCCGGCGATCTCCGCTGGCGCTTTGACCGTAATGGCAAGCTTCTCAAGCTGGAACGGCGTCAAAAATCACGGCAACAAATCGCTGCTTAATGATGTCCTAAAAGACCGCATGGGCTTTGCCGGACTGGTTGTCGGTGACTGGAACGGGCATGGTCAGGTTGCGGGTTGTTCGGCGACCGATTGCGCTGCCGCTATCAATGCCGGACTCGACCTGTTCATGGCGCCCGACAGCTGGAAGGGCCTTTTCGATTCGACGCTGGCCGCGGCCCGTGACGGACGTATCCCCATGGCCCGCATTGACGATGCAGTACGGCGTATCTTGCGGGTGAAGTTTAAACTGGGCCTGATGGGTGACATTCAGACGAAACGCGGCGATGCGTCATTGGTTGGCGCTGCACCGCATCTTGAAATTGCGCGCGAGGCGGTTGCGAAGTCGCTTGTTCTGCTCAAGAACGATAATGGCATTTTGCCGGTCCGCACCGGTGCTCGCGTACTGATAGCCGGACCCGGCGCTGACAATATGGCCATGCAAGCCGGCGGGTGGACGATTACCTGGCAGGGAACCGACACCAAGGCCGAAGATTTCACTAACGGCCAGACAATCGGTCGCGCCATTTCCGATGCGGTGAAAGCGGCGGGCGGTACAGCCACAATTTCGCCTGAAGGCGCTTTCGCAACGAAACCCGATGTCGCAATATTTGTGCTGGGCGAAAAGCCTTATGCCGAATTCGAAGGCGACGTGCCGAACCTAGCGTTCCAGCCGACACTAGGCGAAGAAAAAATGATTGCCCGATTTAAGTCACAGGACATTCGCGTGGTGGTGGTATTTCTGTCTGGCAGACCGATGTTCACCGGCAAGCTGATCAATCAGGCAGATGCCTTTGTGGCGGTTTGGTTGCCGGGAACTCAGGGCCGCGGCGTCGCTGACGTACTGGTGGCCGGTGCCAATGGCAAAGCGGCGAGAGACTTTACCGGGCGTCTGCCCTTCGCTTGGCCAGCCGATGCGCGCTCGCCTTTGGTCGCGCCTTTGTTCCCGCTCGGCTATGGCCTCAGTTATGCAAAGCCGGGCAAGCTCGCCTCGGTCAACGAAGACCCGCGGGTCGATTTATCATTGCTTACGGTCGCCACCAATTATGTCGTTCGGGGGAAAGTTCCGGCGCCGTGGAATTTGCAAATGGATGGCGCGATCAGCGAGCGTGCTGTTGATTTGTCAGCGCAGGAAGATGCACGGCAGTTCACCTGGAACGCCGATGGCACGTTTGTCGTGAATGGTCCCGCAGTAAACCTGACCAAGCAGCTAGATGAGGATTGGTCGATACTCATCGACTGGCGTATTGATCATCCGGCGACGGGACCAGTCATGCTTTCGTTCGGCGGCGGCGCGATTGATTTGCAGCAGACGATCCGCGCTATGCCAACCGGATCGGCAGTTCAAACACGCATCCCACTCCGCTGCTTTGCCGAAGCTGGAGCAAAATTTGATGCGGTCGGCTCCCCCATACGTATTCAAGCGCCCAAGGGACTTGTTGCCACTATCAGGAACGTCCATATCGAAGCCACAAAAGAAAAAGCGTCCTGCCCCGGCAATGCGCGCTAAAATTTAGGGAGAGAGAAGATGGCATTGGCACCCGGCGCAGCTGCGTCGTCCGAGGCGGGCGACACCCATATTGACGCCCCGCAATTGCAATTGTTCGTCATGGGGTTGTTTTTCATCTTCGGCGGCATCACCAGCCTGAACGATGTCATCATTCCGAAACTGAAAGAGCTGTTCACGCTCAACTACACTCAGGCGATGCTGGTGCAGTTCTGTTTCTTCGCCGCTTATGCCGTCATCGGTATTCCCGGCGCGCGGTTGGTCAAGAAAATCGGCTATATGCGTGGCGCAGTCGCAGGCTTGCTGACGATGATGGCAGGATGCCTCTTGTTCATTCCAGCCAGTCAGACCGCGACTTATGGGGTTTTCCTGCTCGCTCTTTTCGTGCTGGCAAGCGGCGTGGTTATTGTGCAAGTAGTATCGAACCCGCTGATTTCGCTGCTTGGCAAACCCGCCACCGCGCACAGCCGTCTGACCTTTGCGCAGGCGTTCAATTCGTTGGGTACGACGATATTCCCGATTGTCGGCTCGATACTCATCTTAGGCGGACTGGCGACGGTTACTGCGGACCAATTGTCAGGCGTCGAACTCGACGCCTATCGCACTGCAGAAAGCCAGGCGATTGTGAACGGCTATCTTGGCATCGCGGTCGCGCTGGCGATTGTCGCGGGCGTCGTTTGGATGTTCCGCAATGCTCTGAAGGGCGAAAAGCATGAAGCGAGTGAAGGTCTGGCCGGGCTTGACCTCCTCCGACGTCCTCGCTTCGGCTTTGGCGCATTGTGCATTTTTCTATATGTAGGGGCTGAAGTCGCCATCGGTTCACTTATCGTCAGTTACCTGATGCAGGACCATGTCATGAGCCTGCAAGAGCAAGCCGCAGGCAAGCTGATCGGTCTATATTGGGGTGGCGCGATGGTCGGACGCTTTATCGGTTCGGCGGTGTTGCGGATTCTTAGCCCGGGCAAAGTGCTTGCGTTCGTTTCGATAGCAGCGATTACGTTGCTCGTGATTTCGACCCAGACCACTGGCGATGTGGCAGGTTACACCCTGCTGGCTGTCGGCCTGACCAACGCGATCATGTTCCCGACAATCTTCACGCTGGCTTGCGAGAAATTGGGTTCGCGCGCAGCCGATGGTTCGGGGATCATCAACGTCGCGATTGTCGGCGGTGCCGTTATTCCGTTGCTGACCGGTATCATTGCTGATTTGACGTCCAGCCTCGCGATTGCTTTCATGCTGCCGATGGCCTGCTATGCCGTTATCGCCGGGTTCGGATTTTACGCGCGGAAGCCTGCTTAGATTTCCGCAATCTGGCGCGGCATGGTCAGCAGCAAAGCCGATGCAACAATCGCAAGCCCTGCCAACAGCAGGAACAGCGCGTCGAAGCCATAAGCAGGGACAAGAGCCAAGGTCAGCCACGGCATAATCAACGACGGTACGGTGTTGGTGAGGTTGAAAATGCCCAGGTCTCGTCCGCGCGTGTGCGGTCGCGGGAGCACGCGCAGGGTCTGGCTGGTATGCAGCGCCAGAAACACGCTGCTCGCGAGGCCAAACGCGACATAGCCCGCGATGGCAAACGATAGGCTAGGTGCGAATGACATCACCAGCAGGCCAGCCGCAGCAATGGCCGATCCCCAGACGAGCGGCACAATTGGCCGGTTGGCAAGGTCTGACCAGCGACCAGCGGCCAGCGCCAGAAAAACCGCGAGACCCAAGACCAAAGCAAATATGCTCGCGGCGTCGTTTTCGCCAAAATCGGGGTCAAGACTGCGAAACCACAACAACAGAAATGCGAACAAAGACGCCTCCGCGATCTGGACAAGCAAACGCGCCAGCCACATCCGGATCGCGGCTCGCCGGGATGCTAGCATACGGTCGTCCAGCGGGTCGGCATCGATGGCGCGTTGCATCAACTGCGGCATCTGAACGGGCTTGCCGAACATCAAAACGGGGCTGACCATCAAAACAACAAGTATCGCAACGAGCGATTCCCGATCTTCGAATAACGCGAACTCCTGCAACGTAACGAAAGCGCCAGACAGCGCACCTAATGCAGGCGCAAGCGCAAGCAGACCCCCAAGCAGACCTTTTTGCGAGTCGGGGATGCTATCGCCCGCCCAAGCGGCGAGCGGGGCAAGCATCATGTTGAGGCCGATTTGCCAAATGACGATCATCGCGATCAGCATGGCCATAGTGGTCGCCAGTGGCATCGTAAGGAGCAATAAAGAAGACAGGACCAACCCCGTCAATATCCACGGCCGCCTTGCCCGCGTGACATCGCTCGCCCAGCCAAAGCCGATATTTGCAAGGCTGGCCGAAATGGCTCCGGCGAAGGCGGCGATGGCAAGCATATTAAGCGCATTATCGCCTACCAATCCAGTGGCGCGGACCGGCAGCAATATCGTCAGGAACGGAATATAGGCGACAGCGCCGCCCGACACCGCGAGCGCATACAGATACATGAAGCGCGCCTCTTGCTGGTCAGGCGCAGCAGTCTTGATGTCAGGCACCGCCGCGAGGGTGTGTAGTGCTGGCCCGCTCGACCAGACTGCCCTCGGTGACCACCGGCTGATGCTGAACCGTGGCATCGCCATTTGTAATCAGCAACTCCACCGCTTTGGAAAAGGTCGCTGCAATGGGCTGATCGATGGCCGTGAGTTTCGGGTCGGTGAAGCGCACGACAGGGGTATTATCAAAGCTAATCAGCGACAGGTCATCGGGCACTTTTAACCCGCGCTGGTTTGCGGTGTCCAAAGTGGCAAGCGTCATCTGGTCATTGCTGGCAATGATTGCGGTCGGCGGCGTTTCCAGATCAAGCAGCTTGTTCGCTGCGATAACCCCGCTTTCGTAGCTGAAGTCGCCTCTTGTGCATAATGCGTCTTGGGGCAAGCCCGCTGCCGCCATCGCTTTGTGCCAACCATCAATGCGCCAGTTTGACAGGTCATATTCCTCGGACCCTGCAATAAATCCGATACGGCGATGCCCCAAGGCAATCAGATGTTCGGTGGCGCGTTGCGCCGACCCTTCATCATCCATCGTCATCGCAATGCCCGGCCCCGGTGTCATCGAACCGATCCGCGCAAAGGGTATTTTCCGCTTGGCAAGAAAGCCGGTGATGAGAGGGTTTTCGGAGTGCGGCGGGGTCAGGATAACACCGTCTGGCTGCAACGCCGCAATCGTTGCGCCCAGTTCGCGTTCGACATGGTCGTTATGCGTATCGACCAGCTCGAATATCATCCGATAGCCATGCTCGGCACATTTGAGCATCCCGCCGAGAAGCATCTGGTCGACCCAGTCGGTGCCTTGCCGTGTCCGCCAGTCGGCAATGGTGCGCTCCCGGTCGTTGATAGCAAGGATCAGATAAGAGCGCGACCCGCTCATCCGCTGCGCGGCGATAGAGGGCACATAGCCCAATTTATCAATCGAAGCCTGCACGCTCTCCTTCATTGATGGACGCACATTGGGTTCATTATTGATGACGCGACTGACCGTCTGCAAGGAAACCCCTGCATCGGCCGCTACATGCTTGATCGTGACTGCCTGGCGGCGTCTGGCCATGTTTTATTTGCCCTCTTTGACGCCCTGCATGCAGGCCAGTCCTGTTTCTTTGTCTTCGCCGCACTGGTAAATACGAACCCAGTCGATCACAAATTCCGCTGGAGCCACATTTTCGGAAACCCCTGTGTCGTTATTTTTCTCCGACAATCCGCCCCCGATGGCAAGATTTGCCATGATGTAGAAGGGCTGATCGAAAGGTGCAACGGCATTTGATTTCGCACGGGGCGATGCGATGCCCCATTGCTCTGCTTTGACCTCCCAATATTTCCGGCCATCAAGATAAAAATGCATTAGCCCTTCGCCCCATTCAAGCGTCCAGATGTGGAAATCGTCCGACGGAAGTGCACAGGATGGCAACACGACCCTTGTATCGAGCACCTTGTTCGCAGGCGCATAGTCGCCAAAATGCAACGCGCTGATCATCCGGTTTTCGCCAACAGTGCCTTCGCAGGTTTCACATGTCGCGCCTAGATTGACGCCTTCCAATATGTCGATTTCACCCGAACGCGGCCATCCGCCATACACATTGTCAGCAGGCATCATCCAGACGGCTGGCCATGTTCCCTGCCCCTTGGGCGGCTTCGCGCGGAATTCGATCTTCCCGTACTTCCAGCTTGATAGCCCCAATGTACGGACTTTACCCGAAGTGAAACTTTGCATCCTTTCGGGGTTCGGATTATCAGCAATTTCGGACGGGCGGTCTGGGCCGGTAAAGCGCTCTTCGCGCGCCTTAAGGTGCAGCATTCCATCCATAACGCGAATATTCTCTGATCTGTCAGTATAACATTGGCGTTCGTTATTGCCGCCACCCCAACAGGATACTTCCGGTTTCCACTTGGTTCGGTCGAGCTTAGAACCTCCGAATTCATCCGCCCAGACGAGAGCCCAACCAACTTTAGTTAGCTGCGCATTGATCGTGGCGGTGGTGCATCCGGACAACCCCAATATGCCAACCAGCAATGTAATTCGGGATCGCATAGATTTTCTCCTCCAGCCACTCACAAAGAACGGGCCTAGATCATATGATCAAGGCCCGTTCATTGCGACACCGTTAATCGGGCCTTAGAACTGCAATCGCGCGAGGAAGGTAAAGCGCCGGTCGTTCCGGAATGCGGACCTAGTCACCCGCGTGCCGTCGAAATCGACCACCTGCGAAGTCTGCGTCACTTCATCAAGCAGGTTCACGCCCTGAATACCCAGCTTCAATTCCTTGCTTACTGTGACAAATATCGAAGCATCAAGCTGACCCGTCGATTCTTGCCAGATCGGCGAGAACGGGAAAATGTCATCACGTGGTGTGATCAGGAAATCCGACCGCCAGTTATAAGCGGCACGCGCCGATATCGGGCCCTTTTCGTAAAACACGACTGCATTGACCGTATGTTTGGAGACCCCTGCCAGTGGTTGGAGGGCGGAGAACAAGCTTCTGTTTCCAGCAAGGTCCGCATTATTGAAAGCCCCGCCATCGACGTAGGTATAAGTGAGCTGCGATCCCAGACCGCTCAGCAGACCTGGCAGGAAGTCGTAGCTCTGCTGATACGTGAATTCGGCACCCTTCAGCGTTCCGCCAAGCTCATTGCTTGGTCCATTGACATCGACATCGAGCGACACCCCGCTTTCGCTGGTGTAATTGACCAGATTTATCCCGGAGCTGACGATCCCCTTCAAATCCTTCAGGAAAAACGAGGCTGCGAGCGAGCCGACATCATCAAAGTACCACTCAGCCGAAACATCATAGTTCCACGATTCAACCGGGCGCACATTGCGATTGCCGGTCCTGAGTTGGAACAGCGGCCCAGTCGCAAGCGTACCTTCTGAACGCAAATCATTCGTATTGTCGCCTATGCCGCCACCAGCGCTGAACAATTGCAGATCCGGTCGCGCGATGTTCTTGGACACGGCGAAGCGGAACAGCAACCCGTCGCCAACATCAAGCTTTGCATTGAAG
>JANMPK010000393.1:0-2193 GCA_031369825.1 Sphingomonadales bacterium | reverse complement strand
CATAGCCATAGGCGTTTTCGCCCTTGATCTGCATCGTCGCCGATTTGATCCCCGCCTGGTCACCTGCCTGATATTCGACGATCTCGACCTTGTAGCCGCGCTGTTCGGCCCAACGGTAATACATGCGTTGCAGCATTTCGGCCCAGTCCTGGCTCTCGGTACCGCCAGCGCCTGCGTGGATTTCGATGAAGCAGTCATTGGCGTCGGCCTCGCCCGACAGCAGCGCCATGACCTTGTCTTTGTCGGCCCGGTCGGCCAGCGCATTGAGCGCTGCAGCACCCTCATCGGCCAGTGCCGCGTCGCTTTCCATTTCGGCGAGTTCGATCAGTTCGACCGTGCCAATCTTGTCGGCGTCGATCTCGCGCACCGTTGTGATCGCCGCATCGAGGCGGCGGCGTTCGCGCATGACTTCTTCGGCGGCCTTGGGGCTATCCCACAATGTCGGGTCCTCGACCTTGGCGTTTAGCTCGTCCAGACGGCGCAGCGCGCGATCCCAGTCGAGCGACAGCTTGACGAGATTGAGGGCGGCATCAATGCGGGCAACAAAGGCTTCTGCGTCGGCGCGCATCGAGGGAACTCCAAGGGAATGAAAAAGGTTGGCGGCCTTTAGCCCAACTAGCGCTCAAGTCAAAGGTGGCTAGTTGCGCGGGCGTTCGTTGAGCAACTTCACTAGCCGCGCAATCGAACCAAATTGCCCGATAGTTTTGCCGAGCAATTCGCGGTCCTGTTCGGGGTTCAGCGTTGCGCTTTCAAAAATGTCGCCGGTGCGCAGTGTGACAATCAAGTCGCCACCAAGGAACAAAGCGGCCAATTTCTCGCCGTCGAACTCCCTTTCCAGATCGAGCAAGCGCTCGCAATAGGCCGGGTGCACCAGATAGCGGCCCTCGACCTGATCGGTGCCATAGACATCAAACGCATCTTCGAACCGCGGATCGACCATCTTGATCCGCTCAAGCTCCTGCCCACCATAGGATTTGCTGTCGCCGAACAAAGTGAATTTGAAACCGTCGCGGCGAACCAATGTAGTGGCGAGAAAGGGCCGCGCGAACTGGAAGCGGAGCAATACGCCTTCAAACACCGTCACCGTCCGCCGGTTCTTGCCGCTCCCGCGTGTTTCAGTCAGTTTGGCTTCGTAGAGCAGGAAATCGGTGCCCTCGATCTGGCCGTGCCACTGGTCAGCCAGATATTTGTCGTCATAATCGGGGAGCAATTTGAACGCGCACGCATTCTCGAATTCCTGCCCCGAAAAGGCGGTGACCGAATAATCGATCTGCAACGCCTTGGCGAGTGCACCGTTCATTTCCTGCTTCAGCTCGTCGACCATTTTTTGGCGGATTTTATTGGCGAGATATGCCGTCAACGCCCCGCACGCCGCAGCAACGAAATAGCCGAACCCGCCAAAGTCGAAGACCAGCCCGATGAGGAATACCAGCGCCGAAAAACCGCCGCCAATCGCAATCACGGTAAACATCTTGCGCTTGGCCTCGGCGCGCTCGGCCACTTTGCCGTCGAGCCATTCGGCGAGGCCGCCAGCCATCAGCGTATCGACATCGGGCAATGCAATCATGTTTGAATTCCCCCGCTCACATGATATCCAATGCTACCGACCGTTTGAGGGGAAGTAAAGCAAATGGGTTTGTGGATTATCATCGCCGTCGTCGTGCTCGCGCTTGTCGCCATCGTCATTTACAACCGGCTGGTCAGCCTTCGCCAGAATGTACGGCAGGGCTGGGCCGATATCGACGCGCAACTGCGCCAGCGGCATGACTTGATCCCTAATCTCGTCAGCACGGTGCAGGGTTATGCCACGCATGAGAAATCGACTCTCGACGCGGTGATTTCGGCGCGCAATTCCGCGATTGGTGCAAGCAATCCGGCTTCTGCAGCCGCCGCAGAAGCGGGCCTGTCAGGCGCGCTCAAAAACCTGTTCGCGCTGGCGGAGAATTATCCCGACCTCAAAGCCAACCAGAATTTCCAGACGCTCCAGCACGAACTCGCTGATGTCGAAGACAAACTCGCCGCGTCACGCCGCGCCTATAACGCCGTTACCGCCGACTATAACGGCGTTGTAGGCGCGGCGCGACGCGGCGAGTTTGTCTTCGACGTCGGACAGTTCGTGCTGCAATGTCTGGAAATTCTGGTTGGCTTTCAGGTCGGGGTAATTCTCCGCCAGCGCAAACAGGTTCTTAAGCG
>JANMPK010000369.1:0-4039 GCA_031369825.1 Sphingomonadales bacterium | reverse complement strand
CAAGGACGAACGCATCGCCATGAACCCGTGCCGCAAGACGGTCGCACGCCCCCGCTGTCCGCATTCCGGAACGGCAAGTGAATATAACGTCCGCGTCTGGGTCAATGGTCAAATGCGCCTTTTCCCAAGTCGAAAGCGGCTGTGACTGCGCGCCTTTCACATGGCTACGCGCAAATTCGTCGGGCTCGCGGATATCGACAAGCACCGCGCGTCCGGCGTCAATCCGTTCGCGCACCGCTTGCGGTGATAATTTGTGCAAAATCGCAGTCATGGCTTGATCCTCATTTCGGGCGGGCAAAACAGCTCCGCCAGGGTTTCGATGACGCGCATCGCGGCATGGTCGACAATGCGATAATAGATGGTCTGGCTTTCGCGTCGCGTGGCGACGACGCTCTCTTCACGCAACAACGCCAGATGCTGCGACAGCGCCGATTGCGACAGGCCGACGCGTGCCTGGAGCTCGCTCACCGACAATTCGCCATTGGCCAGTTGGCACAATATCATGAGGCGGCGTTCATTGCCGAGCAGGCGCAGCAAAGTCGCGGCGCGACCGGCGCTTTCCTCGAACAGAGAGAGATCGAAACGGGTTAAATCGAACATCGGGTCATTATATGCATTGAATCTAAATTAGCAAGTGCTAATATACAGTGCATAAGGAGACGACTCATGAACCCGTCAGTCCAAGCGTTTTTCGATCACGCCACAAATACGGTCAGCTATATTGTCCACGACCCTGCGACCAAAAAGGCCGCAATTATCGACCCAGTGCTCGACTTCACACCAAGGAATGGGCGCATAGCGACGACATCTGCTGAGGCCCTGCTTGCCGCCGCAAAGGCACAGGGGCTGGAGATTGTCTATCTGCTTGAAACCCACGCCCATGCCGACCACCTGTCGGCGGCGCATCATTTGCGCGAAGTAACAGGCGCGCCGGTCATAATTGGCAGCCATATCACCGAAGTTCAGACAATATTTGGCGCAATGTTCGAAGCCGACGACGTTACCCCCGACGGCAGCGATTTCGACAGGCTGTTGGCCGATGGTGACAGCCTGCCGCTTGGCAATCTCGAATTCAAGGTCATCCACACGCCCGGCCATACACCTGCTTGCCTGACCTATGTCATCGGTAACGCAGCATTCGTTGGCGATACGTTGTTCATGCCTGATTACGGCACCGCCCGCGCCGATTTCCCGGGTGGTAGTGCAGAGACGCTCTATCGCTCGATCCGCAAAATCCTCAGTCTTCCAGACGAAACGCGGATTTTTGTTGGTCATGACTATCTGCCCGCTGGTCGCGAGGAATTTCATTGGGAAACAAGTGTCGCCGAGCAACGGACATCCAATGTCCATGTTCACGATGGCGTTGCAGAGGCCGACTTTGTGGCGATGCGGACCGCCCGCGACAGCACGCTGGACGCCCCGCAACTTATATTGCCTTCGTTGCAGGTAAATATCCGCGCAGGCGCCATGCCGCCTAAGTCACCCGGCGGGCATATCTACCTGCGTGTGCCGGTGAACGTTATCTAGGAAAATGCCTGCTTAGTGGAAGTGCGACGACAATCGTGGCAACGCTTTTTCAGGCAAGCCCTTATCCAGCGCCATTTGCAGTGCATAGAAACATTGCGGATCAATCGCCGAACCCACCTCACCAGCCATGATGTGCAGCGCTTGCTCAACGGGCATCGCCGCGCGGTAAGGGCGGTCGGCGGTCAGCGCGTCGAAGATATCGGCAACGGTGATGATCCGCGATTCGATCGAGATCGTGCGTGCGTCGAGGCCCAAAGGATAGCCTTTGCCATCGAGCCTTTCATGGTGCGACCCGGCGATCAGCGCCATGTCGTGCATCACGCCGATCTGGCTTAGGACATGCGTGGTATGGTCGGCATGGCTTTGCATTTCGCGCCATTCTTCGCCGTCGAGTTTGCCGGGTTTTTCCAGAATTGCGCTGCTCACACCAAGCTTGCCAACATCATGCAGGATTGCAGCACGGCGCAGGCGGCGGCGGTTAGCGGCGTCGAAGTCGAGAAACGCGGCGATGGCATCAGCATAATAGCCCACCCGCTCGCTATGGCCGCTGGTGAAGCTGCTCTTGGCATCAATCACTTGACCGAAAGCGTCGGCGATGTCGTCGAGATAATCTTCATCGACATCGACACGCTGCGTCGCGGGTTCGAGCGTGAACAGGTCTTGCGCGATGGTCTCGGATTCCAGCGCGGTCCAAAACACCGGAGAACTGGCGAGCTGCTTGAAGCTTGCTGCCAGCTTAGGATCAAGCCAGCTACCGCTGCGCCGCATGATTTCCGCCAAGGCAGCATTGGCCCCGCCGGTCATGTAAAACACGTCGGCAACCTGCGCCAACTGGGCAATCCTCCCGCCGATATGGATATCCTCGCCAGCGATGCCCTGCGGCAGACCCGAGCCATCCCAATGCTCGTCGAGATGCGCAATCGCCTGTGCGACATCATCCGAAAAGCGCAATCGCCGCGCAATGTCGGCACCGCGTGTGCAGCGTGTGTCGATGATGTCGGTCATGATGGCCCCTGCATTGGCAAGCAGATTGGCAACCGCTCCATCACGCGTCGCAGCGTCAGCATCAACCCCGACTTTGGTCATGATGAACTCACCAAAATCTTCAGGATTAGGACCGATCAATTTGAAATCGCGTTTAAGCTCGCGGTCGTTGCCGACAAACATTTCGGTCACCCGCGCCGCGTTGACGCTGCATCCCAAATCCTTAAGCAGCACAGCGTAATAGACATCGCGCAACGCCGCATCATTCAGGCCAATCGCCTGTGCCAGTTTCGTGCCCATCCAGCATGCGCGGATACTGTGTCCGGCGGGTTGGCCTTCGGTCAGGTCGAGTGCATAGCTAAATGCGCTCAATATCTCAGACAGGCTGGTCTGCGCGCCGGTATCAATCTGGAAATCGAGTTGGGGGGACTGAAACATGTTCATGCGCCTCTTGAACTAACGACGCAAAATAGCGGCAATCGCCTTGCCAATTGGTTAAGAGTGGCTTGAATCAAAAAGTGTAACTGATGCCCGCTGATAAAAACCACTGACTGGCATCGCCGCGGATAGAGGTCACCGGCGAACGTTTGGCATCACCGGTCAACTTTGAATAGCTGACCAGCCCGAATGCGCCCCAACCACCATCACGGGCGTCACCCGACAAATCGACACCGCCAAGCAGGGTCGCACCATAGCTTTTCCAGCCGCTGCCGGCGGTAAATTGGGGCAATCCGCTCGCTGTGCTGCCTGCTGCATCAATGCTGAAATAGGTGTCGGCATAATTGCCATCGACGTGGGTCGCCGATAGGCTGATGTTGGTGAAGATAGCGGTCGACAACGGCGTCGAATAGCTAATGCTTGGCGTGATCAATCGGCCGCGATGTGCTTTGGCCACGTCCCATTGGATATCACTGGACACCGTCAGCGTGTCATAAGGGTTGATGACCTTTGCAAACGAAACCCCGGCGGTCGCGCCAACCTCTACCGCGACATCTTCTTTACCGAGCGCACGCACGACCGGGTCTTTGATCTTGCTGTTTCGGTCAAGGCGGACGCGAACCAGCGGCCCTGCCAAGAATTTCACGCTGCTATCGCTGTTGCTGTCGCGGATCAGGTCAACATATAGTCCGGGACCACGCGCACCGAAGTCAAAACCGCCAACCGAACCTTGCGCCAGCGGCGCGGGGAATATCGTGTAATCGTCCGATCCTTCGTAGCTCGGTGCATAGCCGACACCTATGCCAAGCGTCAGCCAATCGCCTGCAAAAACTCCGCGTTCTGGTATATCAGCCTTGGTGCTTTCGGCTTCGGAGGTTTGGGCGTAGACCGCCGGTGTCGTAAATGTGGCGCAAACAGCTACAAAAATAGCCAACCGATGTGCAAATTTCATGAAATTATCCCGATGTTACGTCTAAACAAACAACCGGTGCCGTCAGATGGTTCCGTCAACGGCATTCAAAGCATATATTTCATCTTTACCATTTGCTTGGTGTCGGCGTCTGGCATCACAAATGCCGCGCTTTTGAAC
>JANMPK010000352.1:0-7598 GCA_031369825.1 Sphingomonadales bacterium | reverse complement strand
CCGAACGCGACATCGCGCCGTGCAGCCAGTCATGCGCTTCGACCGGATCGGTCAGCATGCCATGCTGTTTCGAAGCAGAAATGCCGTCATCAACGACTTGACGGAATGCACTGTTCTTGTCGAGCTTTGCAGCACCTTCTTCAAGTGTGTTAGCGCGCCAGAAACCGGCCTGAACCTGCTTGGCCTGATTCATCACTTTCTGCTGTTCGAACAGCTTGGTGAACATGATGTAAAACGAAAATACCGACATGATCACCATGACTATGAAGATCGACCAAGAGATCGGGCCACCTTCATTCAGCGCAGGGATGAGGCCGAATTTTGCGGCAGCAGCGGCTTCGCCACCTGCGGCTGCGGTAAGAACTAGAATCGACATTATACTTTCCTCTCAGAAAAATTGAGTTGCTCGCAATATGCCCGGTGCGAAGGCTCCCCCTTGACCGGGCTTTAAAAACCTTATTTGGGTATCTGCCAACGAACGCGGTTGGAATACGTCCCGGTTGTCGGATTACCACTGCCATCGAGCGCAGGGTCAAAACGTGCTCGACGCGTCACATTGGTGCATGTAGCCTGATCGAGATCAGGATGTCCGCTCGAAGAGGTTATTTGGCAATCACTAACACGGCCATTTGCTCCGACTGTAACCCGGAAACCAGTGGTCCCCTCCCGCTCTTGCTGTAACGCACGTGACGGATAGTCATTCGTATTGGCCCAATTCCCGGGATTGCCTTTAGGAATAGGGTTAGGACGCTTCGCCACAGGTGGCGGAGGCGGAGGAGGTGCGGCAGGCGCAGGCGGTGCTGCACGCGGCACCAAAGTGATTGCTGGAGGCGGGGTCTGCACCGTCTGAATGGTCGGAGGCGGCGTGACTGTTCGCACCAATGGAGGTGGCGATACAACCGGCGGCTCAATCTGTTTTTCGGGCTCTGGTGGTGGCTCTTCTTCTGGAACTTCTTCTTCCTTAACGTCAACGACGTTAAGCTTGGCTTTAACCTGTTGCACAGCCTCATAAGCGAGACCCGTAACTAAGGCATAACCAAGAAAAGCATGCAGAAGGACGACGATGATAATCGAAACCAAACGGTTCGTGCTCATCCCTTGTTGGTCAGCATATGCCATGCGGAAACGACTCTCCTAACTTCCCATATTAATACAGTAACCCCCGAGCCCATTTTTTGACGACGCGCCCGAAGTTCCGCTAAATCGAATTGTTGTTTTTTTATCTTCGATTCCATGAAGCTTTAGCCAAGCCGCAACAGGCAGGCAACACGGATTCTGCGATTCATCCGCAATTCATGTAATAGGCTATCATAAAGGGACAGTCTGGATATGGGACGGAGCCGCACTTTGAATGTGTAGTTGGAAAGGAAGCGGAATGAGGTCGGGTGTTTTTCATCTAGGTTTTGCAGGGATTTTATTGGGATATGGCAGTATTGCAGCATCGCAATCGTTTCCTGTCTTGCCCTCTTCTTTGGCCGTGCAAGCCGAAGGCGCGGCCTATGCAGATATTGCCGATCTGGTCGTCATTTCGCCTCTGATATTAGACGCGACTATAAAAAATGCACAAAAAGTTGCGCCCGAACAGGCCGTGGGTGTGCCTGCGAATCTGCAACGCATGCTGGTTGAGGCCGATGTGTTGGCGCTGATTCGCGGTCAAGGCGGGGTTACGCCGCGGGTGCGCTTTGTATTGGACGTTCCAAAAGACGCCAAAGGCAAAACGCCTAAGCTAAAAAAGCAGCGTATGTTCCTATTAGGCGGCACAGTTACAGGGCGGCCCGGCGAAATCAGGTTGGCCCGGCCCAATGCTATGATTCAGTGGAGTGCCGCAAACGATAGTCTGGTGCGCGCTATTACCCAGGAGGCTGTGCAGATTGATGCGCCGCAACGCATCACCGCAATCACCAGCGCTTTCTATTCGGCCGGAACAGTTTTGGGTGAGGGTGAGACTCAGGTTTTTCTTAAAACCGAAAAGGATCAACCTTTATCGCTATCCATATTAAGCAGGCCAGGGCAGGCAAAAAAATGGGCTGTGTCCACAGCCGAGGTAATAGACGAGTCGGCATCGGCACCGGCCAAACATACCTTATTATGGTATCGCCTTGCCTGCGGCCTACCGCGCGATTTGGCATCTGAACGCGTCGAATCAGGCGAAGGCGAAAATGTCGCACGGGCGCAAGGCGATTACAAATTCGTGATTGATGCGCTGGGGCCTTGCGGACGTAAGCGGTAGGCCATGGCTTAAGGAGCCTTATGAAACGGCTTGGCTTGCGCGAGGACGAGTGTGAACCAGTCATCGACATCGCTATAATCAGCAATCGGTGACCAGCCGCCAGCGCGCAACAACAGCCGGATGCTGCGCAAGTCATATTTATGGCTGTTTTCAGTATGGATTATATCACCCGTCGCCATCTCGAAATTCTCACCGGCTACCGCAAAGAAAACGTCGCGCGTCGCCTCTAAGTGCATTTCGATCCGCGCCTCGGTGTCGTTCCAGACTGCGCGGTGGACAAAGGCTTCGACCGGGATGTTGCCATCAAGTTCGCGGTTGATGCGTTCAAGGAGGTTGAGATTGAACCCGGCAGTAACGCCTGCTGCATCATCATAGGCAGCTATCAAGACGTCGAGCGGCTTGATCCGGTCGAACCCAATCAGCAGATAGGCGCCCTCGCCCAGCACCCCGCGCATGTGCCGCAGCATGTCTACACCGCTGCGCGGGATGAAGTTGCCGATGGTCGAACCGGGAAAGAAGCCAAGACGCGGCGCATCGTCGATTTCTGGAGGTAAATTTAGGCCACCAGTAAAATCTGCCTCGACCGGATATACAGGCAGTTCCGGGAATTTGGCCTGCAAAATAGTCGCTGCATCGCGCAGATAGTCACCGGAAATGTCGATGGGTATATAGGCCGAAGGCGCGACGGCCTCTAGCAGCAACGGCGTCTTGGTGGCACTTCCCGCACCAAATTCGACCACGGCATGCCCCGCCCCGACGCGCGCCGCTATGTCAGCACGGCAATCTTCGAGCAAAGCGGTTTCGACACGGGTTGGGTAATATTCCGGCAGCCGCGTAATATCGTCGAACAGCTCCGAGCCGCGCTCGTCGTAAAACCAGCGCGCCGGAATCGCACGGCGTGGCCCGGCGAGCCCCGCCAGAACATCGGCCTTGAACTGTGAATCAGGCATCACGCGCCAAACGTAGCCCTGAGAACTGCCAACGTTGGTGCGGATAAAAGAAATTGCGGTAGCTCGCCCGCAAATGCCCGCGCGGTGTTGCGCAGCTGCCGCCGCGAAGCACGAACTGACCGCTCATGAACTTGCCATTATATTCACCGACCGCGCCCTCGGCGGCGTGGAAGCCGGGATAGGGGCGAAAGGCGCTGCCGGTCCATTCCCAGACATTGCCGAACAATGCACTGCCTTCAGACGGCAAAGGCCTGATCGCGCCGGGCGCATCCAGTTGATTGCCCCTGTCGAAGGCATGCGCTGCCGCAACCACTTCCCACTCCGCCTCGGTGGGTAATCTCGCCCCTGCCCAGCTGGCATAGGCGTCTGCTTCATACAGACTGATATGCGTTACCGGTGCTGCGGCTTCGATGCCCTGTAAACCGGTAAGACCAAAAGAGGACCAAGCACCGTCATTATCCTGCTGCCAGTATAATGGTGCTGCAATTGCTTCTCGCTGGACCCAGCCCCAGCCGTCAGACAGCCAGTGCCGCGCTTCGCTATATCCACCGTCAGACATGAATTCCATCCATTCGCCGTTGGTCACCGTTCGATTGGCAAGCGCAAAAGGTTGCAACAGGACATCGTGGCGCGGACCTTCGCAGTCAAAGGCAAAACCGGTGCCGTCATGGCCGATGGCTTGAATGCCTGAGAGGCCTTCTATCCAGACAAGTTCAGCGACGCTTAGTGCCGATATAGTGCGAACGACCTGCTCCGACCAATACGCAGGCAGTGTCGGGTTCAACGAAAACAGGTGCAATATGTCGGTCAGCAATAGTTCCTGATGCTGTTGCTCATGGTTGATGCCGAGCTCGATCAAATCCAATGCGGCGCTCGGGAGATTGTTCCACACAGCACCGATTGCGGCTTCCACATGCTGTCGATATTCAAGGATTTGCGCGAGTGATGGGCGGCTCAGCAGTCCACGATGCGCCCGGGTGTGGCGCGCGCCTTCGGCTACATAGTAACTATTGAACAGATAGGCGAAGCTGTCGTCGAAAGGGCGATAACCGGCAACATGGTCGCGCAGGATGAACGTTTCAAGGAACCATGTGACATGCGCCAGATGCCATTTGGCGGGTGACGCGTCGTCCATAGACTGGACCGTTGCATCAGCATCAGAAAGCGGGGCCGCCAGCGCAGTGGTCAAAGCGCGGGTGGCAAAGAAACGGTCGCGCAGATCCGGGCTCACCGCGATCCGCCCGGCACCCACAAGATATCGCCACCTCGGCTAACATTGACCAAGCGGCACAAGACGAACAGATAATCCGACAGCCGATTGAGATATTTCAGCGCCTGCGGGTTGATGCTGACCACTTTCGATGCCGCCACCAACGCACGTTCGGCGCGGCGCGAAATCGCGCGGGCCATGTGCATATGCCCCGCCGCCGCACTGCCGCCCGGCAAGATAAAGCTTGTGAGTGGTGGCAGTTGGTCGTTGGCGGCATCAATCGCTGCCTCAAGCCAATCGACTTGGGGTCCGACGATCCGCAGTTCCATTGGCGAAGGCTCAAAACTCTCCCCCGGAGTTGCAATATCGGCACCAAGATCAAACAGGTCATTCTGGATACGCCTCAACCCCGCGACCAGCAGCGCATCGCCATTATCGGCCTCAAGCGCCTGTATAGCGACGCCGAGCGCGCTATTGGCCTCGTCAACCTCGCCAATGGCTTGCATCCGCGCATCGGTTTTCGACACCCGCGAACCATCGACCAGCCCGGTCGTGCCGTCATCGCCAGTGCGTGTGTAAATCTTGTTCAGCTTGACCATATCCGGCGCTTAGCCTGCACGGAAAAACATAAGCAGCACGACGATTAGCAATATCGTAATCGCCTGCCACTTGACGCGGGCGAACATCATCTTGTTTTGCACATTCAGCGAGTCCGGGATGCCGTTTTCATCAACCTCGGCAGGGCGCATATTGGCAAAGGCGTGGAGCCCGCGCACAAGTGCAAACACCACCGCACCAGCGGCAGCAACGATCAACAATACAAGCAGGAATGTCATTGGAAATGTCCTTATCGCAAGGCCTATACCCTGCCCGTTCTATTTAAGCCCCCGACGTCAGAATTCCAAGCGGCAGATTACCCTGACGCAAAGTATCGATAAAGGCACTACCGTCTTTTCCTGCATTGCGTAACGCAGACAATGCCGCCGAAGATTTGCTCTTCGCCAGTTTGTCTCCACTGGCATCGAGCAATAAAGCGTGATGCCAATAAGCTGGCTCGGGCAAATCGAGCAACGCCTGCAACAGCCTGTGGATCGCGGTGTAGGCAAACAGGTCCTGTCCACGCACAACATACGTAATACCGTCCGCTGCATCATCGACGGTGGCCGCCAGATGATAAGACGCAGGCGCGTCCCTGCGCCACAGCACAACATCGCCGAACAGCATAGGGTCGGCAAATTGCTCTCCGGCTTCCAAGTCTGTCCAACGCAGCGGACCTACCAATTCGGTCGCTTTGGCGATATCCAGCCGCCAGCTATGCGGTTCACCGTCGGCGACGTCTCGCCCGCGACAGGAGCCAGGATAATGGGGGCCGTCGGGACCATGCGGTACCGAAACGGTCTTCAGCACGGCGGCAATATCACCACGCGAACAGCGGCAACGATAGAGCAATCCCATGCCTTTCAGTTGTTCAAACGCGGCCTGGTAGCGTTCAATATTTGCCGACTGATACTGCGCCAGCCCGTCCCACGCCAATCCAAGCCATTGCATATCAGCCAATATTGCATTGACATGCTCTGGTCTGCTGCGCGTGCCGTCGATGTCCTCGATCCGCAGATGGAACTTGCCGCCATGTGCACGGGCAAAATCATGCGCGCACATCGCCGAAAACGCGTGCCCCAAATGCAACGCGCCATTGGGACTCGGGGCGAAACGCGTGACCACGCTGCCCTGTTTCCCAAAATCCACACTTGGCATAGATACCATATTTAGTGTTTATTCCCTCTTGACGTCACAATATCCGCAAATAGGTTGGTAAATGTCAAAATGCTGTAACGCCGATAGGCTTAAACCGCTATGACAACAGGGGGAGTAGGTTTGGTTTATGCTTCATACCGGAACTTTCGAGGCAGCAGGTAGAGCACGGCATCCGGAAAATTGCCCTGCGCTTGTGCTGAATGCCGATTATTCGCCACTTAGCTATTACCCGCTAAGCCTGTGGCCGTGGCAAACCGCGATCAAGGCGGTTTTCCTCGATAAGGTCGATATCGTCTCCAGCTATGACCGGCATGTGCACAGCCCGAGCATCGACATGCAAATCCCGTCGGTGATTGCGCTGCGTCAATATGTGAAGCCGTCCGAATATCCCGCATTTACGCGGTTCAACCTGTTCCTGCGCGACAAGTTCGAATGCCAATATTGCGGGTCGGCGCACAATTTGACCTTCGACCATATCGTCCCGCGCCGTCTGGGCGGACGCACCAGCTGGGAAAACGTCACCACCGCGTGCTTGCCCTGCAATTTGAAAAAGGGCGGTCGCACGCCAAAACAGGCACATATGCAACTCAATATGGCCGCAATCCGCCCGACCAACTGGCAATTGCAGGACCGGGGGCGCGCCTTCCCGCCAAACCATCTGCACGAGACATGGCATGACTGGCTCTATTGGGATATTGAACTGGAGGCTTAGCGAAATTACCGAGGCCAAAAAAAGTCGAATTTGCCGACATAATGTTCGTCATGCAGATACTTTAAATCCTGCTCCCAATGGGTGATTGCAACCGACCAATCTCCAATAGTTCGTCCCTTTCGGGACTTAGCAAAATTAGCGATCAGTTCCGCCATTTTTCTTAGCCTTGCTGCACTGCCAGGAATTGCCCAAGACCTGAAATATCTCAAATCATTAAGTGGCGGCAGGCTCGCCATAAAAATCTTTGACAGCAAGTAGCTACGCTCGTTGGCTGACAATTCGCTAGTTTTCCCAACGTGATAGTCAAGGTAACCAAGATACCCATCTTCATGCTGGCTGCCATAACCAAAATTTTCGCGGTCCAAATTTAACTGAGTGGAGGGCCAATCAAAACAATCCGGATCGGCTTCTAATAACTCAACGCGATGCAGCCATTCTTGCTCGATTGCTTCAACCCGAGCGCCAACCCGGAGAATATCCTCTCGTGCCAAGCCATTCTGGGAAAATTTTCCAAGATAGCCGACGCCTGACATCCATTTGCTTTTAAGTTCATCAAAACTCATTTCACTAATGGACTTGGGATTCTCGGGCTCCTCGATGGCCTTACTGGCGCGACGAGCGGTGCGCGTCTCAGACCAATCGTTAATCTGTCGCTGCATAGCCAGCACTCCTGCTGATACTTTCCCGCTGAAGCTGAGAGACTTCGCTCGCGTGTGAGATTGACCACCCTTTTTCTTTGCC
>JANMPK010000333.1:0-3022 GCA_031369825.1 Sphingomonadales bacterium | reverse complement strand
TCACATTGGCTTGGCCGGCGGTACTCCTAATACTTTATCCGGTTGGCTGAACATCACATGACCATCGCCACAAACACCACCAACATGAAATAGGGCAGGATCGAGGTGCCATCAGATTCCATCGCGGGCGAGGTCACAAAGATAAGCACCAAAGTATACACCACCAGCCCGACCGCAACATGGTCGCTGATCCGCTTGGCATAGCTTTTGTGGGCGCGGGTATGCGCGGCGCGTTCGGCTCTGGCCATTCTACTCTCCCCTAACACTCTCCATGTAAGAGATTGTCACTAACCGGGGCTCAAGTCAAAGCCGTTTACTATAGGGTCAGGGCAGTCCTAAAATCTTATGATTTTGCAAGGACAAGCGCCATTTGGGGTTGGCGTTTACGAAGGCCGTCGCGGCTTCGGTATTAGCACGATTGATCGACTCGTCGCCGCTATCCATCGGCTGGATGAGGAAATTTGCAAAATTCCAGTGCTCCATGTCGGCGGTATCGCTGCCCGGTTGCGGCCAGACGAGCTTCAATTCATCGCCGCTGCGCTGGATCATTTCAGAGCCTGCCTTGGGGCTGATACACAGCCAGTCAATACCCGGATGAGTCGCAATCGTGCCATTGCTCTCGATAGCGAGCATGAAGCCATGAGCATGCAAAGCGTCAACCACCGCATCATCGACCTGTAACATCGGCTCGCCGCCAGTCATCACAACATAACGGTGGTCGCTGCCATCGCCCCACAATTCTGCAACCTTTGCCGCCAGCCCATCGGCTTCATAACGCCCGCCATTTTCGCCGTCCATGCCGACAAAATCAGTATCGCAAAACTGACAGACGGCGGTGGCGCGATCCTGCTCACGACCTGTCCACAAATTGCATCCGGCGAAGCGCAGGAACACCGCGCGCCGTCCGGCGTGGACGCCCTCGCCCTGCAATGTCAAGAAAATCTCTTTGACTGCGTAGCTCATGCGTAAACAGTCGGGTCAGGAAGGGCTGCGTCGGCAAAACCCTTGGCGCGAAGACGGCAGCTGTCGCAGCGACCGCACGCTTTATTGTCAGGGCTCGGGTCGTAACAGGACCAGCTCATCCCCGCATCAAGCCCTAACCGCGCGGCCTCGGTTGCGATGCCTGCCTTGCTCATGTGCAGCAAAGGCGTGTGGATGGTAAAATGGTCGCCCTCGACGCCAGCTTTAGTCGCCAGATTGGCCATTGCCTCAAAACTCGCGATGAAGTCGGGACGGCAATCCGGGTAACCCGAATAATCGAGAGCGTTGACCCCGATCCACAAATCGCGCGCGCCCCGCGCTTCGGCGAGACCAAGGCACAAAGACAGGAATATCGTGTTGCGCGCCGGGACGTAAGTTACCGGAATAGCGCCCTCATCAACGCCCTCTTTCGGCACGTCGATATCCGCGGTTAGCGCTGAACCGCCAAAGCGCGTCAGGTCCAGCGGCAAGATGATATGTTCAACAGCGCCCAAATGCGCCGCAATCGTCGCGGCGGATTGCAACTCGATCCGGTGGCGTTGATTATAATCTATGGTCAGCGCCACAAGCGCATATCCCGCCTCACGCGCCAATCCGGCAACGACCATAGAATCGAGACCTCCCGATAGTAGGACGATAGCTTTTTTGGTGCTTTGCGGCATATACGTTACAGTTTCTAATCAGCGACAGGTTTGCGGGGTGCAGTTATGCCCAGATCGCTTTTTCGGCAACCAAAATCCAGTCGTATCGAAGGGCGGCGTGGCCATTCACTTGTGCTTCACGTCAACTGCCCCAAGCTATCGGTTGACGACGATTTCGGGGGAGGCGTGTCACGCAATGCAATTTAACGGCGAATCCAGCAAAAATGACCGCCTGAAATCGGCGGCGGCTGTGGTTATCATCCATGCTGTTGTTGGCTATGCTTTGCTCAACGCGTTCGACATCCGTCCGGGCGAAATTGTCAGTCAAGCGCTCAACGACCTGAACGTCATCAATGTTCCCATTTCGCCAGCCCCTGCTGCTGATGAGCCTAAATTGGCGACGCCTGACCCCGAAGGTGCCGCGTCGGCGGCCAACATCAAAAAGACCAGCGCGCCGCGCGAAGCACCAAAACGCATTGTCAAAATCCCGACGACCAAACCCCTTCCCGCAGCACCTAAGGCAGGTAAAGGTCGGGAGAATGATGCAGGCGCGGCCACCACACCTGGAGCGGGCACAGGCGCAGGCGGCGCGGGTTCGGGCTTTGGCAGCGGTAACGGAGGCGACGGCACAGGAGGCGGCGGGGTTGCCTCACGCGCGAAGCTTATCAGCGGGAAAATCAAAAACTCCGATTATCCCAAATCAGCCACCGCAGCGCGGCAGGGCGGTTCTGTTACCGCGCATTTCACCATCGGCACCGACGGCCGCGCCAGCAAGTGCCGCGTTGTCAAATCCAGCGGCAATGCCGATATTGATGCCACCACCTGCCGCCTGATCGAACAGCGCTTTCGTTACGAACCCGCGCGCAACAAGGCGGGGCAGCCGATTAGCGACGTCACCGGCTGGCAACAGACATGGTGGCTGGAACGCGGCAAACGCAAGATCACGCGGCCTGAAGACGACCTGCCAAAGCCGCCGCCAATCTACGTGCCGCCATCTGAAACCAACTAAGCAAGGAAAATGGTGCACCCGGAGCGATTGTCCTCGCCCTTGCGGGCTCGTTCGTCTCCGCTACGCTCCGACCCCGAAGGTTCGCCTCATCCATGATCCACAAACAACAAAGGCACCCCCGATTGGGGATGCCTGTGTAGTTGGTGCACCCGGAGCGATTCGAACGCCCGGCCCTCAGATTCGTAGTCTGATGCTCTATCCAGCTGAGCTACGGGTGCACTGGAAGGCGGCTATTAGTAGCGCCTCCCCTGAAGCGCAACCCCTATTTCGCCAAAGCTGCCTGCGCCGCCGCCAATCGTGCGATTGGCACGCGGTAAGGTGAGGCGCTGACATAATCTAGGCCAACCTTCTCACAGAACGATATCGACGCCGGATCGCCGCCATGTTCGCC
>JANMPK010000313.1:0-2750 GCA_031369825.1 Sphingomonadales bacterium | reverse complement strand
GTTCACAGCCTGCACCAGAGGAGAATGTGACCGTTCAGGACGGCATCCCAACAGAAGGTTCAACTCCGGAACAGCAAGACACATCGACGGTCACCGCAGCTGCCGACCAAGCCACCTATCAGGAAGATGATTTGATCGGTGCTGCCGAAGGTGTTTTTGGAAAAGGAGCAGAAGGTCTTGGCAAATTGATTGAGGGTATCCTTAAAAAGCAAGGTCGTCCCAATGGCTATATCGTCGGCCGCGAAGGCGGTGGCGCATTTGTTGTGGGGTTACGCTATGGTTCGGGAACGCTGAATCATAAGGTCGAGGGACAAAAGCCGGTATATTGGACTGGCCCATCGGTCGGGCTTGATGCCGGAGCCAATGCCGGAAGCACTTTTGTACTAGTTTATAATCTATATGACAGTGAGGATCTATACCGGCGTTATCCGGCTGGTGAAGGTGCTGCCTATCTGCTCGGCGGGTTCAACGCGAGCTATTTACGCCGCGGTGATATCGTGCTGATACCGATTCGTGTCGGTGGTGGCCTTCGGCTGGGTGCCAATGTCGGATATATGAAATTCTCGAAAAAGCAGCGGTGGTTGCCGTTTTAAGATTTTCCGCGAAAATCCTCCATCCGTTTCAAATAGCGTGCCAGCACGTCAATTTCGAGATTGACAGCGCGACCAGCTTCTAACCCGCCAAGCGTCGTCATTTCTGCTGTGTGCGGAATGATGTTCAGCGTGAAATGCGCCGTGCTGTCCGCTTGGTCTTTCACAGTGTTGACGGTCAATGACACACCGTCGACAGTGATTGAACCTTTCGCGGCTATATAAGGTGCCAACCCGGCTGGTGCGCTAATCGTGACTTTCCAGCTATCGCCGATATGTTCAGTTGCAGCGATAAGCCCGATGCCGTCAACATGGCCGGTAACAATATGCCCGCCCAGTTCATCGCCAACTTTTAATGCACGTTCGAGGTTGAGTCGCGTTCCTTCGGTCCACATACCCTGCGCGGTGCACGCAACGCTTTCGCCCGAGATGTCGACTGCGAACCATCCGTCGGCTTTGTCAACGACGGTCAGGCAAACGCCCGAACACGCAATCGAGGCACCGATGGCAACACCGTCCATGTCGTAACCGCAATCAATCACCAGTCGCAAATCGCCGCGTTGTTCCGCTGTTTTGATGGTGCCAATGTCGGTGATAATGCCTGTGAACATAGTGCTGCCTTATGCTATTTCAGATTTTGCGTAGACTTCGACACGGTCGTTGCCAAGCCGCCGCGTGTCCGTGAGCCGCCAAACACCATGCGCTTCATTAAGCTGGCTCAGGCCGATATCGCCAAGACATGGCTTGCCGCCACCAATCAGGATCGGTGCGCGGTACAGCAGCAAACGGTCAACCAATCCAGCGCGCAAGAACGACGAGGCCGTCAACGCTCCGCCTTCGACCATCACTAAGTTGCAATCGAGCCCCACAACTTCCTCCGGACCACGGATGGCTACCCATCCTTCCGGTGGATCGCCGCTGCCCAGCATCACACGGCGCGGTTTCCGGTCGCAAAGCCCTGGCAATCGCACGTCTAGCCCGGGCGCGTCAGCACGAACAGTGCCTGCGCCGACCAATATGGCATCGCTGCGTGCGCGTTCGATATGGGTATGTGAGCGCGCTGCGTCCCCGGTTATCCAGCGGCTGGTTCCGTCGGATATGGCAATGGCGCCATCAAGCGAGGTAGCAAGCTTCAACGTAATATATGGGCGGCCATATTTGATGCGCGAGATGAAACCGGCAAGCGCCGCACGCGCATCTGACGTCGCTGCGCCGCTTTCAACGGTGACGCCAGCGGCGGCAAGGCGCGACAACCCTTTGCCTGCCGTTCTCGGATCGGGGTCTTCTAACGCCACGACGACACGGGCAATATGGGCAGAAATTAGGCTATCTGCGCAGGCTGAACCACGCTTCGAAACATGCGCGCAGGGCTCAAGTGTAACATAAGCCGTTGCCCCGGCAGCTTGGTCACCCGCTTGGGCAAGCGCCATTGCCTCTGCATGCGGGCGTCCCCCCGGCTGTGTCCAGCCGCGGCCAACAACCCGGTCATGCTTTACGATTATGCAGCCAACAGCTGGATTGTTGCCTGTGCGCCCCACACCTCTTTCGCCGAGTGCCAGCGCCGCTGCCATATAGCGACTGTCTTGGGCGGAGGCTATTTCGTCGCTCCTGTTTGAACAGCGTTATCTTCGCGCGCTTTTTTTGCGGCTTGTTCTGCTTTGGCTTCCCGCTCAATGCGTTCAACATCCATCCCTACCGCACGGCCAAAGGCTTTATAGGCTTCCTTTTCCCGAAGGATCAATTCATCCTTCTTCTTCTGTCGCTCGGTTATAGCTGCTTTTGATTCTTCTATGGTGCGCGTTGCCGGCCAGCTTTCGAAATAAGTCACTGTGGGTGGCGGTGGTTTCGCTTTGTCGAGGCCGTCCAGATAGAAAGTGTACATGATGATCGCGGTTGGAACGCAAGCCGCCAGGAAAAGCGCAGGCTTATGTTCACCCGGTGCGCGCAAAAACCCAACCAGATCTGACCCGGCGTTGCGAAATGATACGTCGCGGAAAAATGACATAGGGCTTCAATAAGGCGCATGCGGCATAATTTCTAGTGATGGATTTTATGCCACATGCTTCACACTTCAATTGATGTCGAAGCGAACAGTCAATGTTTTCCAATCCTCGACCGCCTCTGCACCGCGTGTCGCAGGTTTGAAACGCCATGCTTTCA
>JANMPK010000307.1:0-2508 GCA_031369825.1 Sphingomonadales bacterium | reverse complement strand
CAAGGACTGTCCCTTTGGGGACAGTCCCTAAAGGGACAGTCGCTTGCTAGCGCAAAAACCACTTTCCTACAAATAACCATATGGGTTATTATGCCTTCCAGACATCCGACTCGGAAGGAATCCCACGAAAATGATCACCCTCTCGCCCACCGACCTGGCCCTACCCCCCGATTATCACTGGTCCCCCACCAACCAGCGCGGCTTTCTTGAAACGCTGTCCGTCACCGGCAACATCACCGCCTCCGCCTCGTCCGTCGGCATGTCCAAGCAGGCCGCTTATGCTTATGGGAATCGCGCAAGCGGCGCTGCGTTCCGGCTTGGCTGGGATGCCGCCGTGTTGTTGGCGCGTAGGCGGGTGGAGGGCGAATTGCTCGAACGCGCGCTTGAGGGGCAGGAGGAAATTTACGAACGCGACACTGATACTGGCCGCGTCACGCGGATTCGCGTGCACAATGGCCTCAGCATGGCGATGCTCACGCGGCTCGACCGTATGGCGCTCGGGCGGGGTGATGTGGCTGCCGAAACCGCGATGGCGCGGATCGTGGCGCAGGATTTTGACGCCTTTCTAGACCTGATCGAGACTGGCGGCAGCGGTGCGAGCGCTATGCTGTTCGTCCAAGCGCGCGATGATGGGCTATATTCGCGCGTCGGCGGTTTGCTCGACGCCGATGAAGACGAACCGCAAGATTTTGCAAACCACGGTCAACTTGCCCAGATTTCTGAGGGTTTGCAGGATGATGAGCAACCCGAAATGACCCCCGCAGAAAAGGCCGAGGCGATGTCGGTGTGGTATTGCGACTATACCGGGGGCTGGCGAACCAACTTCCCGCCGCCAGTTGATTACTACGGGGCCGAAGACGGCGAATTCGGCGAGGACGGCTATGAACGCGAACTTTCGGAGGACGAATGTGAGGCGCGGGAGAAGCAGGCTGAGGTTGAGACTGCACCACTGCGGGCGGCAGGCGAGGCGGCGAGACGGGCGTGGTTCGAGCTAGCGGAAGAAGAGTTTACGCAGAGGCGCGGAGACGCAGAGGAGGGCGGCGCAACTTCGCAAATATTAGTTGAATCCGGATCGATGGATGATATTTGCCAGTCGGCCCCAAGTGAGCGCAGCGTTGTAGAGCCCGAATTTCTGTCTCTCTCCGCCTCCGCGCGAACCGAAAACGGTAAAGGCGAAACTGATTTCGATGTCGAAGACACAAGCGCCGAAGCTTCGCATCGCCCACCACCCGAAGACCCGACGATCCGCGTCATCTACTGCAAGCCACAACCAAACTATCCGGCAATGGGTATGATTCCGCCGTGGGCCGAGCGTATATATTAGGATGACGCTAGGGAATGGCTTTCTGCACCCAGTCCATTTGACAGCCAGCCGTTGCTGTGGCTAACCGGCATTTAAGCACGCAATTAAGAGAGGGATTCTTTCATGACGCTTCCGGCAATTTTTGACAAACTCCGCTTGCCGGTTATCGGCTCGCCTTTGTTTATCGTGTCGGGGCCAGAGTTGGTCATCGCGCAATGCAAGGCGGGTGTCGTCGGTTCATTTCCCGCGCTCAATGCGCGGCCGCAGGCGCAGCTTGACGAGTGGCTGCACCAGATTACCGAGGAACTGGCCGCGCATAATCGCGAGCATCCCGACAGGCCTGCCGCACCTTATGCGGTCAACCAGATCGTGCATAAATCGAACAACCGGTTGGAACAGGATGTTGCGACCTGCGGCAAATGGCAGGTGCCGATTACGATTACCTCGCTTGGCGCGCGTGAAGATTTGAACGCCGCGGTGCACAGCTGGGGCGGGATTGCGATGCACGACGTCATCAATGACCGCTTTGCACGTAAGGCCATTGAAAAGGGGGCCGATGGCCTCATTCCGGTTGCGGCCGGGGCTGGCGGTCACGCCGGTGTGACTTCACCCTTTGCGATGATGCGCGAAATCCGCGAATGGTTTGACGGGCCGGTGGCGCTTTCAGGGTCAATTGCGCACGGTGCCTCGGTGCTGTCGGCGCAGGCGATGGGAGCAGATCTAGCATATATCGGCAGCGCCTTTATTGCGACCAAAGAGGCGAATGCGGTCGATGGTTACAAGGAGAATATCGTAGAGGCGAAGGCATCCGATATCGTCTACTCATCGCTGTTTACCGGCGTCCACGGCAATTATCTGCGCCAATCGATTGAGCGCGCGGGGATGGACCCGAACAATCTGCCCGAGGGCGATATCTCGACGATGGACTTCGGGTCGGGCGGCAATAGCGATGCCAAGGCCTGGAAGGATATCTGGGGCTCGGGCCAAGGCATCGGTGCGATCAAAGCGGTCAAGACCGTGGCTGAATTTGTCGACCAGCTGGAGGCCGAATATCGCGCGGCGAAGGCAAGCCTCGACGCGCGATATCTGGGCTAGGGCTTAGCCCGCCTTTTCGAAGGCGACGCTGATGTCGAGTTTAACTTCGTCCGACACGACAGGGATGCCGTACATCACGCCGAACTCGCTGCGCTTGATGGTGGTTGTGG